>JAZABE010000665.1:0-12387 GCA_036137535.1 Planctomycetota bacterium
CCTGTTTGGTCGGCTGTGGGTTGGGCTGTGCTGGTGCCGATGCATTGAGACTGATCGCATAGATGATGATCCATCCTAAGGAGGGTCGCGCCGGATGTCGCATTGACTGAAAACCTGTTTGCGGGAAAAAATTAGGAGTTGCAAGGTTCGACTTTACCATAACATTCTCCTCCACGTTGCAAAAACGATTTTTCCACTGAGGTTCCCGGGCTGATTTGGCAGGATACTCCTTAAACCTGGTTTCGCCTGTTTTTCACCCAGTCGGTACGAGACCGCAGAAAGTGAAAAAGCCTCAATAGAAAGAAGTGATCATTCCTTTGCCAACTGTCGCATCTTGTGTTGGACCACCCACATGTCGTATCCGTTGATCTTCATTGGTCCTTTAGTAAACCGGTACACCCATTTTTTGCCCTGTGAATCCAGGGTTACCCAACTTTCTCCTTTTCCATTAGGCTTGCCCAAAATGGTAATGGCAATTCCAACGGGCGTTTTTCTGTCTTTGATTTGTTCCCACTTTTTTTGGAATTTCGCATCCGTTTCAGCACTACACCCGGCGAAGATCAACAAAAACAGAACGAGAACTCTAGCCGTCATTTTGCTTCCTTATCAAAACGTCTTTGCCTATTTTTTACTGTGCTTGGTGCCGGGATGCAAAAAAAGAAATCAAAATTCCCGTAAACGAGATGCCCGCCAAGCTGAAAACGATTTCAACGGGTTGTGCACCCGAGGGTTTTTTCAATGGGCCGTTTTGTGAGGTTGGGGTTTAGGTAGATGGTTTTCTAGATTCCCGTGAGGTTCCACCGTTTCAGTTTGGAAATCCTGTGTCAGAATCGAGTTGAATGTTTGGTTCTGGGTACGTTGTTGAGGTTCCTGCATTTTTCCATTTGTTGAAATGCGTTTGTGACGAGCGGGCGAACGATCATCAGGGGCCGGGGCAATGATTTTACCGGACGTTTCAAACTAATGTTCCGGGTCACGCAACGACGTCGGTTCAGGAATTAAAGATTGGGCTGATCCAAAAGAAAAGCACGAGGAAAAGAAAAGCACCAAGAATGATGAATTCGGATAATCCCATAATCGGTTCCCTGTAGGGTTGCAATAACGAACACAAAAAGGTATTCGTTTCGGCCAGAATTCTATTGAAAAGAATCCAAGGAAAATTGCCAAGGTTTTTCGGTCAAAGGCATGAAGCGACTGGAAATTGACGATTGTAAAGGTGTGAGGTTTCCCGGTTCAGATTGAATTGTGGCATTGAGGTTCATGATGTTTGTATTGTTTTACGTTACCAGACTAATTGTGGGGTTGTTTCTGGGGTACCTTACCTTCTCTGTGGCGAATTCGAAATTCGAGGCTGGTCAATCCGCCTCCCTGATTTATGGAGCTGTGGTTTGCTGGGTCTGCATCGGATCAGGGATGTTGATCTGGATTCTGATTGGGGCGGTCCTGGCAACATTGTTAAAACTCGATTTTTAATTTTCCCTTTTACTGCTGGGCCGGTTGAGGGTAGATTGTCTGAATCGCCGATCGCCATAACCTATGAAAAGGTCTCAACGGGTTTGAAATCATCGATGCCAAAAGATACCGAAGAAAACCTGACCTCCCCGGGATTTGCTTCACTTTCATTGATCACGTTTTTTGGTGTGGCCAATGATAATATTCTCAAGCAGATCTTGATGCTGATGGTTGCTGCCGGGGGATTGTGGGCGAACCGTTTTGGTGCAGGTTCCCAGGGGGTTATTTCTCTGGTGCTGACGGTTCCTTTTATTTTTCTTTCAGGATATGCGGGGCAGCTTTCCGACAAGTTCAGCCGTCGTCAAATTGTTTACTGGGTGAAATTTGCGGAGATTCCCATTTGCCTGCTTGCTCTGTTCGGACTGCTGCTGGGAAATTTCTGGCTATCCTTGGCCGCACTGTTTTTGCTTGCCGTCCAGAGTTCTTTTTACGGTCCAGCTAAGTTCGGGATTATCCCCGAGATCGTCAAACGCGAATCACTCAGCAAGGCCAACGGCCTCATCAATGCAATCAGCAATATTGCGATTATTATTGGATCCTTGGTGGCAGGACCCTTAGCGGACTTGTACTATCCAACGCAAACCGGCACTGCAGACAGCACCGTTGTCCAGGAGCGGGACCTGAATCCGAAAGCACCACGAGAGCCGCAAACCGACTTGGTGACGGCGGAGCCGCAACGTCTTCCGGTCGGTGCAATCCTGTTCGTTGTCAGTGTGTTTGGTTTTGTATCTGTTTTTGCGATGCCGAGGAGCAAGGCGAGTCAGCCCAATTTAAAGTTGCAATACAACCTGGTTTCTGGGCATTGGGCAACGATGAAAAGTTGCGAACGGCCGCTGCTGGTGGTGATGTTTTCCTGGGCAGTTTTTTACCTGATTGGAACGCTTGCCTTACTTTTATTGCCGGAGTACCGAACCATTCTTGGGGTGACGAACTCGGCTATCACTAACATGATCGGTCTGTTGGCAATTTCTATTGGTGTGGGAAGCTGTGCAGTCGGTTTTTTGTCCGGGAAAAAAATTCAAGCGAATTATTCGGTAGCGGGTGCTGTGGGAATGACTGCCTCGTTTGGTATTCTCGGGCTGATTGAACCCAATTACGTTTCCAATTGTGTGCTGGTTTCGTTACTGGGGTTGTCGGCCGGCTTTTACATTGTTCCCCTGCAGTCTTTAATGCAGGACCTTGCACCCCAGGATGAGAGGGGGCGTTTTTTCGGAACTGCGAATACTCTGTCCTTCATTTTTATTTCGGCCGGCGGGGTCATTTACACTCTGATGTCTAATGTTGGAGTTCCTCCAGAACGGTTTCCCTTGATTTGTTCCGTGATTGCAGCGGTTGGGACGGTTGCAGGATGGCTTGAACTCAAAAGGATCCGGAAGGCCCAGGCACGCGTCGATGCACAGAAATCGAAACTGGTCGTTCCTGGATAACAGGTTGTAGGATGAAGCCTATTGTCTCCCGGTTTTTCATCGAGATCTATTTTTGACGGGACGCAACGGATCGGCTCCGGTTGGCTTTTGAAATGCCGTTTGCTGAATGCGTTTTGATTCTGCTAGCAGTTGATTTCTTTAGTTATTAGGTATAAACGGTACCCTGGAAGTGGTTGTTCATTGGAAAATTGTCATTCTCTCGATTGGGATCTCGCCCATCCCGATGGTTACATGTAACTGCTGTGTTGCCTCAACAGGGGATCAGTACGGATTGGATTGATCAGAAGCTCCAACGGAATAGCGTCGTATGAACATGGATTGGAAAAGTGTGGTTGGGATGATGGTTGTTCTGTTGGGTCTGGCGGCTGGGGTCCACGCCCAACCGGAAGGTAGTCGTGTTCGCTGGCTCGGTAGTCTGGACGAACAGGACTCGCAGCAGGCCGATCTTAAACCGGAGTCCGCCGAATTACCAAGTTCATTAGTTTCGCCAATCTGGAATCCTTCCAGTGCAACGCTATTCAGCTGGACGGGTGAGAAAAGTCCAACCGACTTAAGTGGTCCCCTGGTTACGGATCGACCTGATTTTACCGAGGCCAGTTCGACTGTGGGGCGGGGAATTCTCCAAATGGAGATGGGGTACACCTACACCTACGATCATGATGGGACGGCACAGAAATTGGCGCATTCCTATCCCGAGATTTTGTTGCGATACGGTGTCCTGGCCGACTGGTTGGAGTTCCGGATTGCCGCGAATTTTGCAGCGGAAAAATCCGGAGGTTTGACTATTTCAGGTAGCGAAGACCTCTATCTCGGATTCAAGATTGGCTTGACGCCACAGCATGAATGGTTGCCGGAAACGGCACTGATTCCCCAGATGACCGTGCCCAGTGGTTCTGACGATTTTTCCAATAACGAAGTCTTGCCTGGGGTAAATCTGGTTTACAGTTGGGATCTCACAGATCGGCTTAGCACGGCTGGAAGTACTCAGTTCAATAGTGCCCTGGATGGGACAACTTCGAATGACTATGCCCAGTGGGCACAATCCTGGGCTATGGGTTACGCGTTGACCGACCAACTGGGCGTGTACACCGAATGGTATGCTTTCTTTCCCCATGGTGCAGACAATGCCAAGGAAGAACATTACTTGAATGGCGGGTTTGCCCGGCTGATCGGCGACAACCTCCAGTGGGACATCCGAGGTGGCGTTGGCCTGAATGAGGTGGCAGACGACTACTTTTTGGGAACCGGGCTTTCGATTCGTTTTCAGTAAAGCCGTAAACCCTTCTAGCCGGCGTTCTCGTTTCTCTTGACCTAGCATTTAGTGTGAATCGGAATCGGTTTATAATCGGTAAACCTGAATACCGATGGACATTCCTGTAGGGAGTGCTGAAATGAGAACGAATGGGATGGGTGTGCTTTTAGTTCTTTGGGGAGTGTGCGCCTCTGGACAAGATGTCTTGCTAGAAACGTTGCCGCCAGGTTGGACAGTGGAATCGCCACGCAAAGAAATTGCGCCGAATTTTGAATTCAACCTCAAAGCCGGGCCTTCTGGCCAAGGCGTCTTCTCGATCTTCGCGGACCATCGGTCTGGTTCAATGGGATGGTTCCAAAAATCATTCCCTGTGGAAGGTGGTCAGTACTACCAGTTTTCCGCGTTACAGCGAACACACAACCTAAAGCACGATCGTCGCACCGCGGTCACCCGTATTTTATGGCGTGACGCGGCAGGCAACCGGGTGAAGCATGACTTTGTTTCGAATGCGACTTACGCAAGAGGTCGTCAACCGACGGCGGAGCCTGAATTTCCCCCGATTGTTAAATCGCTGGACCAGGGTTGGAAGTTGGTTACGGGAATTTATCTTGTCCCTAGTTCTGCTCGTCAGGCAGTTGTTGAACTGTCGTATCGCTGGGCGGCTGGAGGACGAGTGGAGTGGTCCCAAGTCAAGCTGACTCAAGCGAAGCCGCTGAAGACTCGCAAGGTCAAATTGGCTACGGTTCATTATCGACCAGTAGGGGGTGAAACAAATCTTGAAAAATGTGCGCTTTTCAAACCCCTCATTGCCAAGGCGGCCAAGCAGCAGGCAAATATTATTGTGCTTCCCGAGTGTTTGACCTATTACGGGCGTGGTCGATCTTACTCGGATTGTGCCGAGGCGGTTCCCGGGGAGACGACCGATTATTTTGTAACCTTGGCAAAAAAATATAACATTTATATTTGCGCCGGCTTGTTGGAGCGGGATGGTCGCTTGATTTACAACACTGCAGCCCTGGTGGGGCCGGAGGGTTTTGTTGGCAAGTACCGCAAAGTGAGTTTACCCAGAGGCGAGATTGAAGCCGGGATTACCCCGGGACAGGAGTACCCCGTTTTTGAGACTGCCTTCGGTAAGGTTGGGATGATGATTTGTTATGACGGTTTCTTTCCGGAAGTGGCACGTCAGCTAAGCCAGAATGGAGCTGAGATCATCTGCTGGCCGGTATGGGGCTGTAACCCCCTTTTGGGTGCAGCACGAGCTTGTGAAAATCATGTTTTCGTTGTGAGCAGTACCTACTGTGGGGTGGAGTTGGATTGGATGATTACAGGGGTTTACGGACGTGATGGCAAAGTTTTAGCACAGGCGAATCACTTTGGTGATGTGGTAAGTTATGAAGTGGATCTCAGCCGACCACTGATTTGGTCCAGCTTGGGTGATTTTAAAGCTCAGTTGCCCAGCCACACTCCGATTGTTCCAGAGTAAATGAAGGGGTGGTTCGCTTTTACGATCCAGATGATGGATGGGGTGGTCCGTGGGCAGGTTAATTTTCAGAATTCATCCGATTCAAAATCGTCTGCACTCGGTTGGCATTAGTCCCACGCATTTTCAAGACGCGAATTTTTTGGGAAGGGGATTGCTTGGCCGTATCGTCAAGCCGATTTACGAAAGTTTTGATTTCCCGACCTAGTTCAACTGGCGCCCGCATAACGATCGAGTTGGTGCTCTTGTCCATACCCAGCGTGAGGATGGGGCCGGCAGTGGCCGCGTTGATCTGCTGCAGCATGGATGCGACATCAGACGAAACGCCTTCCGGAATTTCGACTTTCTTTCGTCCCCCGCCTGAAGTGAGCTGGGTGGCATAAACGGATTGAAGAATATTCAGGATTCGATCCGCGGATGAGTTTTTAACCTGGATCAGTTCAGGTGTCGGTGTGGTTAGAGAATCCGGGAGGTCTTCCGCATCAAGCACTTCAATAATTTCCTGGATCACGTCTCGTTCTTTTCGAGTCCCGTAGACGACCATCGCATTCAGTCGTTCGTCGGAGACAAAGATGGCATTTCCGATGCTGCCCTGGCGTTCGGTTTCCGGGATCGCATCAAAGAGTTCGCTGAGCAGTTTTGCCGTGTCTTTCGCACTGGAGTTACTCAGGAGGTAGACGGCGAAATTAGAACTACCGATTCCGCCACGATTGCCTCGTTGAATGGTTCGCAGTAACTGTTCGAGTTGATCGAGCGCTTCGAGATCCGAAGAAGCAATCGTCAGTTCATTTTCCCCGGCAACCACAATGATTTGGGGTTTGTCCTCTCCTTGGTTTTTCAAACGCTGGTTTTCCAGATCCTGGTTTTCCTGTTTTGACCGCGCGGAGGATTTCTGAATGGCCTTGAGCGTTTCAACTGTGATGCTCGGGGGATCGTCTTGCTTTTCTTGCCGAGTGGGTTCCGAGACAAGGTTTTCCGAGGAGCATTCAGGCGGGCCGTTGTCACAGGAGGGTTCGAACTCACCGCAGCGGCCATTGTCCGAGATGGTCGGCGTTTTCTCAGGAGGCTCAATCGGTGGATTTTCAGGAGGATTGATCGGTGGATTTTCAGGGACATCGTTGCTGGATTTTCGGGGGTAAGTCCTTTTGATTTTGGTGCCACCGGAACGAATGATTTCGATTTTGTTTTTTCGAATCCGTGGCCAGATCGATTCAATTTCCCGGAGTGCATCGAGCGCGTTGCCGCGGAAAGGGATGGTCCTGACTCCTCCCTTGGAAACCGCACTGCCATCATTAAAATTTTCGCCCATCTTATTGAGCAATTCTCGAATCAGCTTGATTTGTGCCGCAGAGCCCCGGACGAAAACCTGTTGGGTTCCAAAGTCACTCGTTGCCGAGGGGGCCATGTTTTCTGGGATTTCGGCAAATAACTGCTCGATGGCCAATTCAACGGTGTAAGGATCGACATTCACCAGAGGAAAAACTTCGAGTGTTCTGAGGTCTCCGTCGACTTCTTGAATTGAAGGGCCCAGTATTTTGTGCTGTTTCTCTGTCGCAACGATGATCAAGGCGTTAGTGCCCTTTTCAACCCGAAAATCGATTCGGGGTACCTGCCAACCGTAGAGATTCCGAATGACCTCCTGGGCGACCTGCCCTTCGATATTCTCAAGGTGGTAAACCTTGGCAAAGCGGTATTCAATGACCGGTTTGGCTTGGTCGATTTGGTCGATCAATGAAGCAATTAATTTATGTTTGCCTTCATTGGTGACAATCATAATCCTTTGGTTTTCCCATTCGTATTTGATGCGAACTTCCTTGTCATCCCGGAACATGTTTTCCAAGGTCGAATTGAGCGGGTCCGGGTTGTTGAACTTGCTTTTGTAAATTTTTAGGATCAGTTCGGTGCCGGTTGCCTTTTCGAGTTTTTCGATGACTTCGGCAATCTTCGCTTGGTCCGTGGCGGATGCTGAGATGACAACGGTATTGGAAAGCTGGTCGGCAGTGACATTACCGTCTGGTATCAGCGCTGAAAGTGCCGGCCGGATGACGGTGGAGTTGGCCTTGGAAAGTTTGTAGACCTCGGTGACTTGGTCGATGCCCTGTCCGTTGAGTTTCTCGATCAACTGTTTGACTTGGAGGTGATCATCATCGCTACCGGTCACAAACAGGGTTTTGCTGTTTCGATCAGCAGAGACCAAGGCGTTAGGCACCAGTGGCTGAAATGCCGTTGCCAGGTAGCCGGGGTCGGCTAAAGCCAACTTGTAAACCTCCGAACGCTGGTCTTTGCGAAGGTTGAGTTCCTTGACCAGTTTGCTGATTTCAAGGTGTTCTTTTTCTGCCGCGGTCACCAACAGCGCTCTGCTGTAAGGGTCAGCCGTTACGGTTGCCGTGGGAAACAGCGAAAGGACAGCAGGCACCACGGATTTCGGATCGGTGTGCCCCATCCTGTAGACTTGGGTCGTCTTTCCTTCCCCGGATCCATCGACTTGTTGAATCAGGTCCTTGGCTGATTGAATTTCCAAGGGTGAACCTGTGACCACGACGGTTTTGGAAGGTAGATCAAAATTGATTTTTGCGTTGGGGAGCAACGCGCGGAGAGCCTCGGCCACGACGCTCGGTGTTGCGATTTTCAGCGGGAATGCTTGGGATAACCATTCTTGGCCACTGGCGGTGGTTTCCATTTGTTCAAGAATGGCGCTAATTTCCTCATGGTCACCCAGGGAAACGGTTGCCACGACGGTCCGGCTATTGCTGTCAACCGCGAAATCAGCGGCTGCATACTTGGCCTCTAGGACCTTTTCGATTGCCGCAGGGGAAACGTTTTGCAGTCGGTAAACCTTGGTTGCGATTTTCTTCCTCGCGGGAAGCTGGGCAATGACTTGTTCAAAAACTGTTTTGAGTTGTTCATGCTTTTCAGGCGTGGTGCGAACGATTAATCCGTTGCCAACTTCGTTGATGCGAACATTCATCCCTTCGCCGAGTTGGGGATCGATAACATCTTGCATATCGGCGGCGTCTACCAGATCTGGATCAAAAGGGTAGACTTTGGCGATCAGGTCTTTTGTTTTTTCACCGGCAACTTTCTCCAGTTTGTCGACGATCGTCTCGATCCGGTCAAAATCCGCAGCCAGGGCAGTCACGACTACCGAATTGGTTGCTTGGTCGGCGGTGACGGTGGCCTCGGTGACCAACGCGGAGATGGCGTTAACCAGGGAGTCGGGCTCGGCAAGTTGCAAGGTGTAGACTTCTGTTTTTTTTCCGAGGGATGAATCGTTGATTTGTTTGAGAATGCTCTCGATGACTCGGTGTTCCGCGGTTCCAGTCGTGACAATCAACGACATGGATTTGTCATCGGATGTGATCTTGGCTTTGGGAGAAATGGCGATGATTGCTTTTTCGATAACTGAGGGAATCGCCGCGTTGAGTCGGTAAACGATGGTCGATGCATTTTTGCCGTCAATCTCCAGGTCGAGCTGGCTGATGACCGATTGGATCAAGCGGTGCCCCTCTTCGTTGGAAGTGACCGCTAGTTTTTTTTCATCGGGCGAAACAGATGCTGTGGAGTTGGTCAGTAAAGGTGCAATGAGTTGGGAGACGGATTCTGCGTTTCCGGCAGGAAAATCGTAGACCTTGGTGATCGGAGCCGGAGCTGACGTGATTTGGGAAACGATACTGCTAATGGCGGTTTTCAAATTCAGGTGCCGTGGTTGTGAAGCGCGGACCACCAGGCTGTTGGTTGCGCTGGCTACTTGGATCGTGATGTTTTCTTTTAGGCTGGGATCGATCAGTTCGAGCACGGCTTCTGCTGTCATCTTTTCCGGTTCGATGTTGTAGACATTGACGACTAGTTCTTTTTCAACGGCGATGGTCTCTTCTAGCCCTTGAAGGATTGCGGGTATTTGTTCGTGTTCTGCGGGCAGCGCCCAGACGAGGATGCGATCAGCTTGATCTTCGGAAACAAATGTGGTTTCGGGAAATCGATTTCCCAGGATCTGGGTCACCAGAGATTTTTCCAATGCCACCAGGGGATAAGCCACAACCGTCCGCGGTTCTTCCCGTGCGATCTCGGATTCCAAGGTTTTGATGAGATTTTTGAGTGATGCATGATCTGCCAGAGAGGCCTTTGCCAAGATCAATGAATCGTTGCCGTTTTCCAGGAACTCGATGTTGGGTAGCAGATTTCCAATCGTAGTTGTTGCCTGGGATTTAAGGTCTTTGCGAACTGCATGAGATTGGATGACTGTTTTTTGAGTGATTTCAAAGACACTTGTCAGGTCCTTGATGATTTGTGTGATCTGCCGGTGAGTGTTTTCATCAGACCGAATCACCAGGCGATTGGGTTGCTCATCGGTCAGAATTGAGAGTTCCTTAAACTCCAAGTTCAGGATGTCGATGGCGGATGATTTGGGGATTTGACCCAGAGGATAGATTGTCGTGGTTTTTTTGGCAGGAGTTTTTTCAATTTGGCTTTCCAAATCGGAAATGGATTTTTGAATTTTGGCATGGTCTTGATCAGTTGCCCAAACCACGAGCTTTTCGGGATTCGATTGCGGCACAATGATCGCCTCGGGAACCGACTGCCAGGCAGCGACGGCAGCGGCAATTACGTTTTCAGTGGATTCGTAGGACTTCAGGATCAAATTGGTTTGTTCGGTTTTCATGAGCTCTTTGACCACAGAGGCGAAGAGCGGGTGATCCGCAGCCGGTGCCAAAACGACCAATTGCTTTCCGTCGGGCGAAAGAGCGACCCGGGCCTTGTTGGACAGTCCTTGCAGCAAGGTGACGATATCACCGGAAATCTGGCGTTTCAAATCGTAGTTTTTCAAAGACAGTTCATCAGGGACGTTATTCAGTTGATTGATTGCAGCTTCGATCAAAGTTTGTTCTTCGGGAGTTGCCCAGACGACCATTTTGCCCTGGCCACCAAATCCATTGACAGCGATGGTCGCGGTCGGCACAACCTGGAGTAAGATATTTTGAACTTCTTCAACCGGAGCGGAGCCGAGAGCGTAGTGTTTGAGAACTTTGGATTCTGTCTTGCCGTCGCCAATCTGTTTCAACAAATTGGCTAATTTTTGGTGATCAGCCACTGTTCCCAGAGCAATGAGTTTTAGGCTGGGATTGTCAATTGAGAATTTCATTTCGGGTAAAAGAGGTTCGATCAATTCAGAAACGAAATCAGTTTTCGAAGACTTGAGGGTGTAGGTTTGTAAGACTTTTTCGTTGCGATCTGAGGACTTTGCATCGAGTTGGGCGATCACGGATTTGAAGCGAGGTTGTTCGGCCAGTTCTGCGGTCACCAGCACCCGATTGGCCCGTTCATCGGCCGCAAAACGGGTTTCGGGATGAAGATCGCTCAACATGCCAACCACTGTTGTGGCGTCTGCGTGCTTGAGTTCGTAAGACATCAAGATCTTTGGGGCCAATGGTTTGGTCGGCGCGAGCTTGTCGATTAATGATTTGATTTGCAGTTGCAAGTCCGCGTTGGCAACCGAAATAATCCGGTTGGTGTCGGAGTCCAAGCTTACATCTGCATCCGGAAATACGGCCTGCACGGCGGCCAACGTCTTGGATGCAGACAGTCGGTCCACCGGGTAAATTTCGACCTGGGTCTTCCCCGAGTTTTTTAGGGTGGCCAGTTGAGCCACCAGTGCTTTGATTTTTTGATGGTATTCGTCATTACCCCAAACCAGTAACGACTTGGAATCGGTGCTGGGGGTGGTCGTGACTTCAAGATTGAGTTTGCTGATCATCTCCAACGCGATCTCGGGCGTTGAATTTTCGAGTGGGTAAATTTCCAGGGACGATTTTCTGAGGGGAGGCCTGTCGACCTTGGCAAGAAGTGCTTTGATTTTTTGATGGTCTTCGTCATTACCCCAAACGACAATTCGTTGGTTGGCGGCATCCAAGGTGATTTTCGCGTTGACGGCGATCGGGGTGATGAATTTTTCTATTTCTGGAACCGAACCCTCGATTTTGTAAATCTCAAGCGTTAGCGTCTCTCGCTTGGGAAGGACGGCTTCCACCGAGCGAACGATTTCTTTGACCTTTTCGATTTCTGGATTCCTGATCCAAGCGATCAACGAAGTTTTATCGGGATTTATCAGGAAGTCCTGATTGGGCAGTTTGTCTTTGAGTAGTGAGATTAACTGGTCAGTATCATCGACCTGAATCGCTATCTTGGTAAGTATTTTCTCGTCGGTTTCGGCGAGTGTTGCCAACGAGGCCAGGATGGCTTCGACGGCTTGATGCTGCTCGGCATCAGCAAAGATTGCGATTTCATCGGCCGCTGCGCCTGAGACGAGTTTGGCGTCTCCCAGTTCGCTGGCAAGATCAGGAAAGACGAGGTCAAACTTTTCCTTTTGAACCGAGGTGACCGCCAGGATTTTGAGGGTTTTTTTAGGTTTTAGGGGAAGGTCGAGGTTGATTTGTTCGATCGTTTTTTTGACCAGTTCATGGGTCGGAGTATCAGCGATTACCGCAAGTTTTTGCTGGGTTTCCAACCACGTTACCGTTCCTTCTTTGACAATCGTCTGGAGCGTTGAAGTGATTTCCGAAAGATTTTCATTCAATTGGTAAAAGCGTAGTTGTAAAGCGTCTGCGGGTTTCTTGGCATTGGAAATTTGTTCCACTAGTGACTTGGCAATTTGATGTTCCGCAGCTTTTCCCCGGACCGCGATCCGATTCCCTTGGACAACCACTTGAGCACGTGGCAAC
>JAZABE010000666.1:0-4222 GCA_036137535.1 Planctomycetota bacterium
CGACTTTTCAATGAGCATCGCGAGCTAATGCCAGTTGATCTTGTTGAATTTGTGGTGGAAAGGTTGATCGCAGCGGGAGGGGATAAAAACTTCAACTACGTCGAAGACTTGGTACGCACTTGGATTGTCAAAAACAGTGAATCTGAAGAAGTCGGGAACACGGCAAAAGCAACCATGCAATTGCTACTCGCCCAAAACTACTTTAAAGCTCGTCGGTTTGATATCGCTCGTAGTGAATACACAACCGTCGTGAACCGATACCCGGATACTGAACAAGCACTAGAGGCCCAGTTTGGCATCGGGGAATCGTTTATGGAACAGAAAGTATTCGACCAGGCACAGCAGGTGTTCGATAAACTTGCTAACAGCAATGAAACACTAATCGTTGTCCGGGCAGAATTCTTGCGGGGTGTGTTGTCCTTCAGGCGGGGCGATCGAGAAGAAGCCCGAACTATTTTCCGAAGTGTTCTCGAACGGGTGCCGGATGTAGAACTGGCAAATCAGACATTGTTTAACCTGGCTGAAATTTACCGAGTTGAAGAGCGATATATCGACCAGTTAAACCTATTGCGAACGATCGGCCGCTTGGGACGTCAAAGTAAAAACCGACATAATCCGGGAACTCCTCTTTCGATCGTGGTCCACGACAGTGACCTCGGCATCAGCCGAGGGCACAACCGGATTCCTGTCGTTGTCACAACCAGCGGCGGTGACAATGAGATGGTCTATTTAATCTCGACCGGCGCCGGAAAAGGGCTCTTCCGAGGTGATCTTGAAACCGTTTTGGGAGATGCCACCAAGAACGACGGTTACCTTCAGCTCAATGGAAAAGACGTTATCCGCTGTGATTATCCAGAAGAATTCCGTGCTGAATTCAAAAGCGTTCCTCTTTCGGACGTTGACATTCGCATTGCTTCCAATGCCGAATTCGAAATTGCCAGTAGCATTGAATCCGACAGCGAAGAAACGACGTTCAGTGATGAATTGATTGCCCAACAGCAAGAAATAAATGATGAACGATTAAGTCAATCCCGACCAGCTAACCAGGTCAAGCCCGGAAACCCGCTTTACATTCTCGTGAAAGACTTGGATCGAGATTTGTCGGGCGAAACCGACAATTTGGTGGTGAAGCTGGTAACCGATAGCGGCGACGAGGTGCAAGTGAAAATCACTGAAACCGGACCTCATTCGGGTACTTTTGAAGGTTCCGTCGAAACCCGTGAGCTCCCTGCCGGTGCCTTGGCAACGGACTCCGCGATTAATCACAGCCCGTTGATGGCTATTGACCAAGCTGCGGAAACTTTCTGGTTAAGTCAGCCCGATGGTGCTGCACCCAAAAACCTAACGGTCGACATGAAAGATCTCTACGGTGTATCCCGGGTGAAGGTGAGTTCTCCTGGGGAGAAAAAAGAAAACTCGCCTGTCCGGATGGATCTCCTAGGAAGCTACGACGGAGAATTCTGGTTTCGACTATCCAGTTTTCCTCGACGCATTCAAGTCCGCAACTTTGGCAAATCGGGTCCTGGAGCTCAACAACTCATCGTCATGGGTGACCACCGCAGCTACCGCGAGTGGAATCAGGTCTTGGCTTTGGCAGAAAATCGATCAGACGCATTTACCGCAGTCGAAAACGAGATGGTCTACCAGGAGACCATTGCAGAGGATAAGAAACCCGTTGCTCGCAGTGTATTTTGGACCGGTGGGTTTGACATGGAACGCAGCGCTGCTGTCCGGTTTCGCGTACAAGGTAATACCACCGCCTTGTCGATTGATGGAATCCTGGAATTACCTGTGGATGTCGGCACCAGAATGATTGACGTTTGGCTCGAGAAGGGTACTCATCGACTCGAGGCATTCAGCGCATTTGCAAACCCAGAACAAGGCGCCAAGCTAGAATACGCGATTGCAAGCCTGGACACACAACAGGTGATCGTGCAACCATTGCGGGCTGAACAATTTTCCCAAACCTCAAAGGATGTGGAATTACTTGCAACACCTGAGATCGTCAAACGCGTGGATATGTCCACGGCCAAATTAACCAAAACGACAGAAAAATTTGCTGTAACGGAAAAAAACGGAGCCCTGGTCACTCAAAACTGGAACACCGTGGAAGACACTCTTAGCGTCAGCTTAGAAGAGACACCTGCCGGGGTTTATGAATTGTGGCTGGAGTATAGTCGCAGTGGGACTGGAAATCAGGTTCGACTTGAACTCGATCAACAGGTGCTAGAACATTCATTAGTGAATACTGGATCGTTCGAAAATTATCAAACGGTTTTTGCCGGGCATGTGATGCTGGAAGCTTCAGGCAAGAAACAATTGCTGTTCAAACCCACAGCAATCACAGCCAATCTCATGGAATTAAAGTCTGTTCAATTGAGACCGATTGACCGGGATGCCGTGGTGAAAAATGGGGCTGGCTGGGAATTCCGTTTCCCAGAGCGCCAGATTCGATACACGAAAGTCGTCGTTAACGAATACGTGGGTGACGCGGTCGCGATTAACCAGATTGAGATCGGCAATGCGTCAAGCGGAGAGATCCAGATTCCAACCGACTCTGACATTCTCTCACTGTCCACCAATCAAATCCTTGAAATCGCCGCGGGAGACCGAGTCGTTGCAACTTACACTGACGAACAGACCTTGAACGACCTCAACACAGCCCAGCTGCTCACTCGTGAATTGACAGCAACCTACAATAACGGAAAGGTTAACGCGATCGCCTATAGCTTATCCAGTTCCACGGGTGGTGGGGTCAACACCCAGCGCAAAGAACTAATGCGAGTAGACCCGGGCGAACGCATTGTCATAGAAGTCGTGGATTATGACGAAGATCGCTCAAATGAAATCGACACAATCACGGTGGAAGTTGCGATCAATGATGGTCAACCCATTCAGTTGAAAGCAACTGAAACCGATCCAAACACCGGTATCTTTACTAAGGAGATCGATACCACTTCGAGTGAAGCTGAAGGCAAACTCCAGATCAAACCGGGCGATGTCGTTTACCTGCGATACCTGGATCGCCAGAACACATTTCCTGGACACAACGTACCCCGGGAGCGCGCGGTCTTTGTCAACGAGCCAACCGACGCCCAGGTTCGCATTATCCCCTCGCTAGCACAACGAGAATCGCCGACGACTCCCGCTCGCGTACAATACCAAGCTGATTCAAAAAAAGAAAATTCAGCTGCGGTGGCTTTTGACGCTCCCTTGCTGGTTGAAGTCATCGACCCGGACATGGCAAAAGATTCAGGGAGCACTACCACTGTGGCATTAGTGACAACAGGAGGTTCTGTTGTTTTCGTTGAGTGTGTGATCAGCGATGTTCACTCCGATTTGCCAAAAAGCGTTGTGGAAAATCAGGCGTTAGTCGCAGGACGGTTTGTTGGACAGGTGATCATGCAATTGGGAAGCAAAGACAGCCCAAAAGTAATCCCCTTAACCTCAGAAATGCCTCGCAGTCTGATTGGCCGAGTGCATGATGGGAAAGAAGAATCCGAAAGGCTATCGGGTTTGGTCGCAATGGTCTTGAACCTGACCGGTGAGGACACCATTAGCCTGCGTTACAAGGACGAAATTACAGTGACCGGGGAACCCAAAATTTTAAATCACCAGGCAAAACTTGTAGCAACCGGTCAATTACAAGTAACGGATCGAAAATACGAAAAACCCGTTGAATTGCTACACGTCGGGGAAAAATTGTTCCTCAAATTAAATGATCCTGACCAAGACATTTCGGACCAACGAGATCAGATTCAAGTCATTGTCACCACCGAACTGGGGGAGTCTGAAACCGTTTCTCTCTTTGAAACAACGGTCCACAGCGGTGAATTTACTGGAGCCTTTGACCTGAAAGCAGTAGACTCCCCAACTGCCGGAAATCTCAACCCCGACGCACCTCAAATCGAAACCTACTTTGGCGATCACATCACCGTCACCTACACAGATGAGCGATCGGCGACAACAACCGAATCCCTAGCACTGTCACAGGTGCTACCGGTCGTAGTGGGTACGGATGGGCTTGTGACCGCATTTTCGAAAGCATTTGAAAACGAAAAACTTGCAGTCGAAACCAAATTCCGAGTCGCAGAAAGTTATTTCGAATTATTCAAAAGTCACAAAGAACTCGGACGGGTCGAAGAAAAAACGATTGACCTGGAAGCCGGTCGAAGAATTCTTCAGGAAGTCATGGAAGATTATCCAGACCCAAAGTACATCC
>JAZABE010000667.1:0-5078 GCA_036137535.1 Planctomycetota bacterium
GTTCTCTATCAAGTCCTCCATCCTCGATGGCAATAAAGATATTCCCTCGACCCAGTTCTCCGTCGACCGTACTAAACATGAGAGTTCCGTTGGGCCCGCTGGTGTAATCAATAGAAAGGTCACTCAGAAAATCTGAGTTATCTGTGCTGACGGAAATCACGATGGGTTGATCTGATTCATTAGGACCCGGAGAAATACTGGTCAGACTGACCTCATGGTCTGTTACCGATTCATTGAAGTCCAGTTCCAGCGGCATCACGAAGGAAGGGACATCATTGACCGGGTTGACCGTCACCTCGAAAGACTGGCTGAAGGTTGCATTATCTTCAGGAGTGGAAAGATCGTTATCCAGCCCTCCATCTTCGACCGTGACAGTGATGGTTGCCGTGCCACTTTCGTCGGGTTCCGGTGAGAATTTGAGTGTTGCCGTTTCATTAGGCGAGGTGTAGTCGACGGTCACCTCCGTGATCAAACTGCTGTTATTACTGATCGCCGACACAACCAACGGTTGTGTCGGATCGTCACCATCGCCATCGGTAATTCCGGTCAAATCAACGGTCTGTTCAGAAGCGTCTTCAATGATCGATAAATCGTTGACCCAGTCTACCGTCGGTGGATTATGGTTGAGAATAATTCCTGTGGCGGCAGCTAATTGGTAAATACGTGCATGACCACTCCACGTTCCGTTGTTGTTATCATTTAGCGGTGCGCCGATAACAACGGTTCCGCCATCACTGCTCATTCCAAGTGATACTCCGAACCAATCTCGACTCCCTTCACTATAAAGACTTTGCCCTTGCTGAATCCAGTTACTGCCATTCCAACAAAAGATTTGAACGAGTCCGCTTGCATTGCTGTAACCTAAACTGCTAATGGCTACGGTGTTTCCATCATCACTCATGCCTAGGGAATGTCCGAACGAATCACCCTCCCACTGGCCTGAAAGGTGATTCCCTCGCTGCTCCCACTCCGAACCATTCCAGTCGTATACTTTGACACGCCCTCGGCCACTGTCAAAGGAAATAGCACCACTGATGACGGTATTTCCATCAGCACTCAATTTCGCAGAATAACCAAGATAGTCATTGTCGGCACCGATCAAATCTTGACCGACTTGTTCCCAGTTAATCCCATCCCATTGAAACACACGGATTTTCCCATTGCGACCTTCAGGGTTACCATTCCAATGACCTGATGAAGCAACCACAATGCGTTGGCCATTGTCGCTAAGCGAGAGACTTGCACCCGCATTATCATTTTCGGATTCACCCAGAATTTCATTCCCCCTTTGAACCCAATTAATTCCATCCCAGTCAAAAACTCTCACCTGGCCAAAATTGTCGCCGTCAACATCGCCGTTGGCATCGTGATTTTTAGCACCAACGGCCACTGTCTGCCCGTTTTCACTAATGGAAACGACTTCACACCAATCATTAGCGGCCTCTCCATAAATATCATCGCCAAGCTGTTTCCAGTTAGTTCCGTCCCAATGATAGACCTGCGCGTGCCCGCTTGATTCCCCGTTATCATCGTTGTACTTAGTTCCGCTCACGAACGTATTACCATCTTTGCTGATTTGCACAAAACTGCCGAAACGATCTCCTAGTGCTTTACCCGGAATTGAAGATCCACGCTGAATCCAATCTGTACCAATTAAATCGTAAACCTTCACGTGACCACTTACTTCGCCATTCGGGCCATCATGGTTGAGTGCACCGATGGCAACAGTCTTTCCATTGCCGCTTATCGAAGAATCCCATCCAAAATTATCCCGTTCATTTTCACCATCAATATCTAAGCCTTGTTTCAGCCACTGGGTGTCACCGCCAAGTGTTACATGACGGCCCTCAGTATCGATACCTGAAACAACCAAATAAAGCGTTTCGTTGCTTTCCCAACTCGAATCAAATTCGGTATCGATCGAAATGGAATATGGCGTCGTTGAATTGGCATCAAATGCCTGAACATATTCCCGATCGATTGGGAAGTAATCTCCGCTCAAGCTATTGGCCGTTCCATCTTCAGTGCTCACGTAGAACCAAATGGGCACATCCACGGGGTTGCTGATATTTGCAGTAAATGTCAACTGCACACCTTCCGGCGCAGAAGGTGTTTGAAAACTAATTACTGCGTTGTCATCGTTCTCAAAAGTGGCCGTTACACTGTCAGCAGAACCGATTTCATAGTTTTCGCTTTCGCTGAGGGTTAATACAACTGTTTCATCCAGTTCAACTATTGAATCCAACAGTCCGGAAAGTCTAAAATTCACTATGTCAGTTCCAACCGGAAACGTCACAGAACCATGAGTTTCGGTAAAATCATCTGTTCCAATTTCGGTATAATCCAGCCCAAATTGAGCGGTCCCACTTACTTCAAAATCAACCGTAATTGATTCCGAAACACTTCCTGTGCGGCTAACGAATAATTCTAAATGATCTGTAGAATCTTCATTAACCCATAAATTCGTTGGCAAAAACTCAACCGTATTCAAGCCACCCGCAAGTGGCAATTTGTCCTCGAGTTTTTCGAGGTAGAGTTTCCGAAAGGATTTCAATTTTCGAGAGGACATCAGATCAAAAGACAAGAGATGATGAATGAAGATTCCATCATCATAAACTGCCCAATTTTAGGAAAACAACCGTTCTCAAACCGGGGCTTTAGATTTTCTATGATTTTGATTTCGGTTCCTGCTTTTCTTCGGGAACCATCGTCCAGACACAAATCTTGTTATGGCCGGCACCGTAAATCATGCGGAAGTCGGGACCCACCGCCACCTGATGGACGTGCATTGGGGCTTTGACCTGTTTCACCGTTTCCTTTTTTTCGATGTCCATGAATTGAACCCATCCGCCGTGATCACCACCCACCGCCATCAACCATTTCCCTGACGGGTGAAAAAGAATCTGTTCCACCAACCCTTTGTGTTTGTCATCCCCTTCGAACATATGGAGCTTTTTGCCCGATTCAACATCGAAAAGCTCGACCCGTCCGGCAGCGGCCAGGTGATCCACGTTGCCAATTTGTCCAATTCCGCCCACGGCCAGGAGCTTGCTGTCCGGTGAAAAGGCAACGCTCCGAATGCCTCCAATCGCATGAATGCGACTCTTGGCATCCCAGGTGTAGCATTTGGGCGCCTCCATTTCCTTGATTTCCTTGCCTGTTTCAAAATCCCAGATCTTGATCTTGGCAATGCGGTCCACCGTGGCTACCAGTTTGCCACAAGGCGATACCGCGACCGCGTATAACACGTTCGGAAAACCTTGCTCCGAGATGCGAACATGCGAATCGAGTTGCCGTAACAGCTCACCGGATTGGGCATCCCAGATCTTGCACACCATATCATCCGAAACACTCAAAACCTGTTTCTGGTCTGGCGTGATCGCCAGGTTTCGAATCCAGCGGTCATGGGCTTTTTCAATCCGTCTGACTTGCTTGTGAGTTTCGTTGTCCCACCAAATCAGGCTTTTGTCATAACTTCCAGAAACAAGGTATTGACCAGTATCGACCAATCCCATCACGTAACTGGTGTGACCTTCCAGCGGAACAAAATCGGGGACCTTGGGCATGGGATCCAATTTATAGATCTTGGAATCGGAACTGCCGACGTAGACTTTCCCCTCTTCCTTTGCGCAAATCATCCGCAACATCACGTCCGGGCGAGAAGTCGTTTTCAATTCGCGAATATTTTGGGGTTCTGCCTCAAACATCATTCAAAACCTGTTTTCCGGGTTATTTTCTTCACGACCAGGGAGACGCTCCCTTAAGCCAGGACTTCATCCACGTGCCGAGTTCCCGGGTCAACCAGGGGAACCGGTCGCGAGCCAACAAAATATTCGTGGTGCGGATCAATGCCAACGGCCTTGTAGATCGTAGCGAACAACTCAGCCGCGCCGATCTCATTGTCCTTCACATGTTGACCATCTTCGTCAGTGGCTCCAAACACGGTGCCGCCCTTGATACCACAGCCGGTCAGCGAAGCACTCCAAGCCCTGGCAAAATGGTCACGGCCAAGACTCCCGTTGATCTTCGGAGTGCGACCAAACTCGGCCAAGGTAATGACCAAGGTGTCTTCCAGCAAACCACGATCTTCCAAGTCATCCAACAACGTGGACATGACATGGTCCAGCTCAGTTACGAGCTCCAAGTGAGTTTCAAAATTTTGACCATGGCTATCCCACCAGGCCCGGGCCACTTTGACAAACGGAGTGCCTGCCTCGACAAGGCGACGAGCCACCATCACCTGTTGAGCAAACAGGCTTTTACCATAGCGATCTTTTAGTTTCTGCGGTTCGTCGGACAGGTCAAACAGCTTCTCACTGCTCATCAATCCCCGAACCCGTTCATAAGCGACTTGGTGACTTTCCAAGGATTCAGAGACACGTCCCCTGACAAACCGTTGACTCAGCAATTGGCGCAAATCAGCCCGCTCTCTGTGGTCAAGGTCAGTGATGTCTTCTAGTCGGCTTAAATGGGCAGGCTTGTTTTCCTGGGTGAGGAACATCGGGGCATAACGCCCTCCCAAAAACCCTGGCTGGCCCACGGCATTACCCCGTCCTTCGGTTGCGGTGTAAAACGACACGTGATCTGGAATCTTCATATCGGGACGTCCGAGCTCACGGGCCAAGACACTTCCCAGATCTGGATACTTGAGATTCGGTTCATCCCGTCTCCCCAAATGCATCAGGCGAGCGCCACCACCATGATCACCAATCTGCGTGTTCAGCGAACGGATAATCGCCGTGTTGTGCAAACGGGTTGACAGCTTGGGCATCAGTTCAGAAATCTGCACACCGGGCAATGAGGTTTGAATCGCCTGGTAGGGGCCACCGGTCAAACGCCCCGGTTTGGGATCCCAGGTTTCCAGCTGACTGGCTCCCCCGGCAAGCCACAGCAGCAAGACCCGCTTTCCTTTTTGTTTGAGTTTCTTCGATAGCGGTTCTGCCTTGAGAACATCCAGATTCATGGAACTGGCAGCCACACCGGTAGCGGCAACTCCACCCAGGAATTGTCGGCGACTAGGATTTGCGGGCATATTCTCTCCGGTTTTGTCTAGGTTGCATCAAAACATCATTTCTTTG
>JAZABE010000668.1:0-1333 GCA_036137535.1 Planctomycetota bacterium
GCTGCCTCGATAATCATTTTCGCCTTCACCTTCTCGGCATTTTCCGAGGTGATAACTCCACCGATCGCAGCCGGGACTAGGATTTCAACATCCAGCTCAAGTAATTCTTCGTTGCTAATCTTTTGAGCCCCAGCAAAACCCTCAAGCGTTCTGCCATCGAGAACATATTTCAATGCCGCAGAAACATCGATGCCTTCTTTTGCATAGTAGGCCCCGGAAATATCACTAATGGCAACGATCGTGAAATCGGACTCAAACAACCATTTCGCTGCATGAAACCCCACATTGCCAAATCCCTGGATCGCAACTCGCGTATCCTTGGGTTTTTTATTAATCCGGCTAAGGAGTTTGAACGTCAAGATTCCAACCCCTCGCCCGGTAGCTTCCTCACGACCTTTTGCACCGTAGTGTTCCACTGGCTTACCGGTGATAACCGCTGGATTAAACCCATGGTACTTCTCGTATTGGTTACGCATCCAGGCCATGGTTTCCGCATTAGTCCCCATGTCAGGAGCCGGGATGTCAGTATCCGGCCCGATTACTTCATGAATCTGGTCAATGAACTTCCGGGTGAGTCGCTGATTTTCTTTGCGACTCAGGCGACGAGGATCAACGCAAATACCCCCTTTGGCACCTCCGTAAGGAATGTCGACAACTGCTGTTTTCCAAGTCATCAACGCAGCCAAAGCGCGACCTTCATCCAAATCAACTTCATGATGATATCTCAGCCCCCCTTTCATCGGTCCCCGTGAATTATCGTGCTGAACCCGATAGCCTAGGTAGGTATTCAAACTTCCGTCGTCCATTTCGATCGGGACTTGCACCTGCATCTCCCGTTTCGGTGTAAGCATGAGCTGACGGTATTCCCCGCTCAAATCTAGCTTTTCAGCTGCCTGTTCAAAGTAATGTCTGACCGCTTCGAACGCCTTCATGATTGAGTCCATTTCAGAGAGGAGAACAGATTAGGCCCAGCCACCGTAATAAATTTTCACGGTTAGAAACTGGTTTGGGGAAGTTAACAAAAACCACCACCCATCAAAATAACGACTTGAAAGATAGGCGTACATCCGTCGATTTCGAATTCAAATCCCCAAAAAAAAGCTGTTTTTGAACCACCGTATCCAGATTTATGCACATTCGGTTTAAACTGGACATTGGGCAAGCCTGGAATCCCCTGCCATCCACTTTGAATTCCGGTTAGAAAGACCGGTTTGGGCAAAACCTGAAATGATTCGATTTCCGGGCGATAAAACAATTTTTTATTGGAAATGAAACCAGTCGATGAGTAATGTTGAAAACAACTGGGAGCTGATTTCATCGGGTGACCTGTTTA
>JAZABE010000669.1:0-7452 GCA_036137535.1 Planctomycetota bacterium
CCCGGGAGCAGGTAGATCAGGATCGAGTTGGCACCAATCACAGTGAAAAAGACAATGCCCCGTCGGAATCTTAAAACATCAATAACCAGGTAAAACGGAGCCAATAAAAGCAGGCTCCAACCGGCACAATACAAGACGAAAGAACTGGACCAAAGATTCTTGTTAATAGGAAAACGAAACCACGTCTCCTGATCCCAAGCCCAACCCAAGCCAACACACAAAGCACCACCCAACACCATCGTCCACGTTTTGCGCCAACCACTCGTATTCCGGCGCATCAGCATTTGTCCGGTGATCACACCGAGCAACGCCGTCGCTACGGCTGGAACCGTTGCCAACAGACCCTCCGGGTCCCCGTTACCTCGATACAATCGACCTGGAACCAACAGCCGATCAATATAATCAGTCAAAGTATGACCTTCGGCCAAATCTCCTGCACCAAATCCCGGCACCGGAATAAAACGCAAGGCGACCCAGTAACTGACTAGCAAACCGATTGTCCAAAGCCACCGGCCCATGGATCGGGTGTTCATTACTATTAACGCCGCAAACAGGTACGCCAACCCAATACGACCCAGCACGCTGGCATACCGTTGATTAGCCCACTCCTCGGTCACAGTCCAATCCTCAGGGACGCCATTGTAAACAACACCTAACAAAACCAGCAGGATGGCCCGGATGAAAATGTGAATATAGATTTTCCGTTGGCTCTCACCCCGGGCACGTCGCTGCTCAATAGATAAGGGTGTGGACACACCGGCAATAAACAGGAACAACGGAAAAATAAGGTCCCACGGTTCAAAGCCATCCCATTGCGGATGCTGCATGCGTGCCACCATCCATTGCAACCAGCTGGCCGAGGTCACGGTCGCCAAAGCTACAAACAGGCTCTTCCCCCCCATGATCCAGAACATGTCAAAGCCCCGCAGCGCATCCAGGCTGACCAAACGCGTCTTGGCCGGTGTTTTGAGCAATGGCTCTTCCAAGGGAGTGCCCGGTATTTCTGAATCCATCTTCATGCCTTCCAGGATCGGGTAACGGTTGAGAATTTGCTTAAACAGCTCCAGTGAATTCCAGTTGATTGTAAAAGAACTGAGAACCCATTTACGACCCTCAAAAAAACTTTGACGCAAAATATCCTCAACTGGTTGCACTCAACACAAGTCGTTACCTGCAGCGTCAGTCGCCTGCATCGCATGATGCTTGAGAATTTTGAAACGAACCCCAACAAGGCTCCCCTTCACTGGACGTCAACCAAGAGCTATCAGTTTTCAGATTGCCAAGCGTCTAAACTTCAGATTGAACAACAAACCCGCTACGGCTTTTCGCGATATTCCACTTCGAAGTTGGCCTCGTTGTCTTGTGCTTTAACTTCAAACCGCAAGGGAGTTGTGCGCTCGTCAGCAAACCTAGTGCTGACATCACCCCCATGACTATGCTTTTGTTCAGGAATTTTGTCGTAAAAAACAAACTGCTTAACGATCACGGTATACTGGCCGGCACAGGCCCCGTCATTACTGTCAATCGTAGAAAGTTGATATTTTCCATCAGAATCGATGACTCCATGGGCCGTGAGATTTCCGCGATTGGGAATAAATTCAACCACACCGGTGCGTACCGGTTCACCATCGGGAAATAAAACCTTTCCAGTGACCTGAAAACGAGGAGGATGCTCATCCTTCTTGCAACCAATCAGTGAAACGCCCGACCCGATTGCAACCAGGCAAAACAGCCTAATGAAAACCATCATAATTTATGATTTCGCTATCTGCGCGATGGCAAAGTCGACCCAGGGTAATCGTGTCGATCGTGTTTGAAATTGACTGCACACTGCCATCGGCCATTGCAAAATTACAAATTTGCGGGTGATAGCTGCCAAATTGAAAAAACTCAGGCGTGTCCTGAAATTTATTTCTTACGACAGGAACTCCCGGTCCGCCAACTCGTGCGATCGCCGAAAATTCAAGTCCAGAATAAATGGGACCATCCAGCGGTGGCATCTTGAATTTGTTTGGGGGGATATGCTTCTCGCCAACAAGAAATGTGTTGCTGGTTCCATCCCGTAAACTTGAGAATTTAATTCGATCAATCCAGCCATTAGCCATTCCGCCTTGACAAAGAGGACGAACACTGATGATCGCGCCCGTTCCGTTACCCGCATAGTAAAAGTCCGTACTGGCACCAAGGGCTCCCGAGGAAACATCGCCATGGTTGGCTGCATAATCGCCAAGGGCCGCCCCTGGAATTCGGGTTGTACCTCCACCACAACCACACGGCAACCTGGTTTGAAAAAACATTTCCTTGGAAACCGCTGTTTCGAAGTGCCTTCGACTTGGACAAACAAAAACAGGCAGTGTTTGTTCAACCGACTCTTTGGATGCGGTTTCAAAGCTATCGAAGAGATTAAATTCTTGATAGAGGTTGGACTGTTCGATAAACGGCATAATATGGACAAACCAAGAGGGTTGATCCAATGCACAGTTGTACTCTTCAGGCTCGCCAGGGCGAGTGGCAAATCGTGCGGGCGGAAGCACCTTACGCGTGTCGTGGTAATTAATCACCGACAATGACATCTGTTTCAGGTTATTCTGGCAATTGATCCGACTCGCAGCTTCCCTTGCGGACTGTACAGCTGGCAGCAACAGGCCAATAAGGACCCCAATGATTGCAATGACAACCAAAAGTTCAACTAACGTAAACGCTGTTTTTGAATTCGATTTCATTGCTCACCTGGGATTTCCACGCCGTTACCTTCAAAAATATAGTATACATTTAGCAATCCGTCCAACACAAATCACACCGGACCCAGATTCTCTTTAAACCCTAAAAAACAAAGCATTTTCTTCACTGGATTTTGCTTTTCAGCAATCTTGCCTCTAGCTCAAGACGCCGTCAGCGAGACAAATCGTTTCAATGTCGTTACCCTGATTTGAATGTCGTTACCCTGATTTAACTGCGAAGTAGCAAGCCCTAACTAATGGAGAAGCAACAGGATTATTATGATTGACCGGAAATCGAATCCAGCGAGTGCGTCGATCTTCACCTTTGCGGGATTAGCTTGTTGCTACCTCCTGAATTCCACCTACCCTTCGGTGGCTCAGGAAAAGACGGATACCCAACTCCCCTCCCTCCAAACCGCATCGATGCACACTGTCGAAACGTACCCCGGTCCGAACGGCATCGCGGCTTCGGACCAGTATTCCGTAAAAGTGCAACAGCAGGGAACTCAACACGAAAGCTTCGTTTACCTGTGCAAGGCTCAACAAAAAACCAATCGGAGCAAAACCACATCTTGGACAACTTTTTCATTTTCTGGACCGATCACGGTCATCGTCACCCGGTTAACAAAAAATCCAGTGAAGAGCTGCCGGATTCTTCCCAGCAATGCTGGAGTTCAACCCAGAATCCAGGGGAACGAGGTGACGTTTGAATTGGATCGGCCGAGAAAATTGTCGGTGGAATTCGACAACGATACCACGCACCCGATGCTCGTGTTTGCCGATGCGCTGGAAACAGACAAGCCGGACAAAAGTGACCCGGACGTTATTTACTTCGGGCCGGGCCTGCATCAAATCGGCGACCAGGTTATCGAGTCAGGCAAGACCGTATACCTGGCAGGTGGGGCGTACGTCAAAGGCCGGTTTAAGGCAAACAACGTTCAGGATGTCACCCTCCGGGGACGCGGCGTTCTTTCAGGAGAAGACTACCCCAAAGGTAAAAACTACGACGACAACCTAATCTACATCCAAGGTCAGGAAACAACTCGGGTTCTGGTGGAAGGGCTGACGCTCGTAAATTCCCCCCTTTACAATATCTTGCTGTACGGACCACGGAACACGGTTCGAAATGTCAAGATGATCAGCTGGTGGTTTTCTACAGACGGCGCTTACGTTGAGGAACACGGACTGATCGAAGACTGTTTTGTCAAAGTCAATGACGATGCCTTTAAACTTTACGAGTCGAACACGACAGTACGCAACTGCGTGATCTGGCAACTGGAGAATGGCGCCCCGTTTCAAATCAGTTGGAACATGCCAAACGACAACACTGGTTTTCACATCAAAAACATCGACATCATCCGGATGGAGCACCGATCGGATCAAATTAACCTAGCCGCCATCGATGCAGTCCACGGTGGCAATGGCCACATGAGCAACTACTTGTTCGAAGACATCCGCATCGAGAACGCGAACTGGCGACTGTTTTATCTCACGCTCGCCAAACACGAATTCGCTGATCCCAAGAACGAAATGGGACAGATCTCCAACCTGAAATTTCGCAACATCACCGCTGACAGCTCTTTCCGGCAAAAAAACGTAATCAAAGGGTGGGACAGCGAACACAAGGTGTTCAACGTCTCGTTTGAAAACCTAAAGATCAACGGCAAGTACATCCGAAATGCTGAAGAGGGAAACTTCAAAATCGACCCCGAGACGACAGACAATATCACTTTCACAGTCGATCGGTAACCCTGTTTCCAGCGGTCGTCTCCAAATGTTCTACTGGTGATCCTGTCTACTTCTTGCCTTGACTTTGGTCCACAATCCAAATGTTCCGGTATCTCACATCCTGTCCATGCTCCTGAAGCTTCAGGCCTTCGGCACTGGGGCCCACTTTGACACCACCATTGGCGTGCTTAATGGGAACATTGTCATGGATTTTGAGACCGTTCCACCAAACGGTCGCCCTCGCCGGCGCAATGGCCTTGTCGCCATCCCAGCGAGCCTTTTTGAACTTGAAGTGAAACGATTGCCATTGACCATTCGGTCGCCAGGCGTTGGCGTCCGGAACTCGCTCCATGCAAAAGGCCCCTATCCCATGCGGCCCGATTTTCCAATTATAGGGATCTTGGATGTCTTTGCCTTTCGGTGACTCGATTTGGAGTTCATATCGGTTCTGCAGATAGACACCACTATTGGCATAACCTTCGGCCTTACCATCGCCGCGGCCTCCCATCATGATGAAATCGACGTGACCTTCAAAATCGACATATTTTTTTCGGGTGACTAAGTCATGGGTTCCCCAACGTTTTCCACCATTAGTCATCAAAACTTTACCTCCACCGGTGGGACTCTCCACAAGGGACCAGGTTACCGCCATATCGGGTTTAGGCCACATCTGCCAATTAGCTTTGATCGACTTCATTGTTCCATCGAAAGGAATGTCAGCATTTTGGGGAGGCTTAGCACCGACATCTTTGGATTTTTCATACCCGGCACGGTTTTCCGGTTTGTGCCGGTCATCATCGGCCACAGCAATACCGGAAATCAGCAAACCTGACAGGGCAATCATAAATCGTTTGAAACACAGGGAAGGCATGTTGGTTACATCCTCTCTTGGAATGGAAGTCTGTAGACGGAAAGTCAAATTCGTACCGGAGGACGACCCCGGTGAAGACCACCGAATCAACAACTCTGGTTAGCGGCCATTATTATAGGCTGCCGCAAATCGTTGGCTACCGGTATTCTGCACAACCCTTCCACCACCGAATCCAACACCCTTTGGCAACTGAAAGGTGAACCCGATTGCATCTGATTATTCCCACCTTAACAACGCCTTCTTGCCGTAAACATCGACTCAAAACTTTTCCGGTGAGATTGGCAGGGTCACCCAGTGCAGGTTCATAACGGCAAGACTCTACCGCTGTAACATCCAACAGGCTGAGACGCAATCCCGCGTTCACCGGTAGAGTGATTAACGACCCACCGGTGTTGCCCTTCTAGAGACAGCCATTAACATGGCAATGTTAATTCAGTTTACCTTAAGGAACTTGATAGTCGATCAACCATGAACATAAAAGCTGCCCGGCTCACCCTAGTCCTAGCGCTGATGTTCAACTCAGCGAACTGCCCTGCCCTACTACTCGGCGCAAACGAAATTACTGCGAGCCAGTCACTGGATGAATCTAACCAGTCACAGGGAAACATCGCCGACTTCTATGGTCAAACCAATCTACACCAACTCCACCTGGATCTGACCGCCGCTGAATGGTCGGCAATGCCAGCAATTGAACCGCAACGCGGTGCACCGCCTGTCGAGTTTTTGCCAACGGGGGACGGTGGACAACGTGCCGTCCATCGTAGTCGTTTCCCATGGGCAGTCGGATCACTCACGATGAACGGAAAGATTTTGAAGGGTGTTGGCATTCGCTACAAGGGCAACGCAAGTTTCAACCTCATGCGTGGCAGCCTGAAACGCAATCTGAAAATCAAAATTGACTGGACGGACGAAGACCAACGTTACTCCGGGGTAAAGACACTCAACCTCAATGCAGGTGGACTGGATCCCTCAAAGCTGCGCGACGCACTTGGGTACGCCGTCTTCCGTAAAGCCGGAGTTCCGGCGCCCCGCACAACCTTTGCAGAAGTCACGCTGACGGTACCCGGAAAATACAGTAGGGAACATTTGGGTCTTTTCACGATTGTCGAACAAGTGGACAAATCTTTTCTCAAAGACCGTTTCAGTAGCAAGAAAGGATTGCTGATGAAACCCGAGGGAGTTTCATCCGTGGAATACCATGGCCCCGACTGGAGTCGTTATGAGTCGTTGTACCGACCCGACAACAAACCACTCAAAGGTCAGGCAGAGCGGGTAATCGAGTTTGCCCAATTCGTGAACCAGAGCGACGACAAACAGTTTCAGCACACAATCGATTCGTATCTTGATGTTGAGAGCTTTCTTCGATTTATCGCCGTCAACGCATTGATCGCAAATCTCGACACGCTGCTTGTGATGCCGCATAACTACTACCTGCATCTTGACCCGAATGACAATAAATTTGTTTTCTTCCCGTGGGATCTGGACATTTCTTTTGCCGGCTGGCCTTTGGGTGGAGCGCCTGAGAAACAGATGGACCTAAGCCTCTCGCACCCGCATTCCTCAGACGGCCACAAACTGATTGATCGCTTGTTTGAAATCGATGAATACAAATCAAGATATGATCAGATCGTGAACGAACTGGCAGCAGAGGTCTTCTCAAAAAACCAACTGGTCCAAACGATTAATCAATTGGAAAAGGTGACACGTGATGCTCTTACTCGGGATAGCGAGGCGATCGCTTCGCGAAAAGAACGCGGTTACCCTGCGCCTCGCGGCTACCGACCGCCCGATCTGAAAGTTTTCGTGGCCAAGCGTACTGCCTCGATTCAACGTCAACTTGCGGGAAAGAGCACCGGCTATGTTTACGCGAGAAAGGTACCTCCTTTTGGCCGAAGCCAACTGGCACTTCATATCCTTGTTCAAGGAGATACGAACCAAGATCGCCATCTGTCCAAAGCAGAACTCCTGACGCTGATGGAGCAATGGTTCGATTCCATGGACAAAGACAAGTCAGCCCAACTCGATAAAGCCTCTTTTGTCCAAAAACTTCCTGATGCACTCTTTCCGCCAAGCTTTCCTCACGCTCGCCCCAAGCGGGGCGACATCCCTGAACGGTATGTTGCGGAGGGGCTT
>JAZABE010000670.1:0-8261 GCA_036137535.1 Planctomycetota bacterium
CGACATTTGCTGTTGGGGCCGGATGAAAACCTGAACCGGGAGCAGATTGCAAAATTCAGCACGAAAGACGCCGAGGCTTTCCCCAGGTACGAGTCGCTGCTGGAAAAAGTTGCAGCGGTCCTAGAGCCAACGCTTTCCCAAACCGCGCCGGACGTCCTTCCGGTTTCCAAGGGATTGCGGAAAATTGGGTTAGGAAAAAAACTGCGAGATCTGAAAAAAGCTTGGACTTTGCAGAGGACCTTGAATTCGTTGGGAGAGTCCCTCCCCGAGGCAATGGAGTTGTTGACCGGTGCAGCCCGGCCGATCCTGGAACGCTGGTTTGAAACCGAAGTTCTCAAGGCAACGCTTGCAACGGATGCGGTGATTGGTGCATTTGCCTCGATTTCGGCCCCTGGGACCGCGTATGTTTTACTGCACCACGTCATGGGAGAAGCCGGTGGTGCCCGCGGTGTTTGGGGCTATGTTCAAGGCGGTATGGGTGGGTTGGCTGCAGCACTGGCCGGGGCGTGTCAGGATCTGAATGTGGACATCATTACCGAGGCCGAAGTGCAGGAAATTTCGGTAGCCCAAGGAGCGGCGAAAGGAGTTACCCTAGCGGACGGCACCTTTATCGAATCGCCGGTGGTAGCTTCCTGTGCTGACGCGCATGTGACTTTTGAAAAATTGGTGTCGCCCAACGAGTTCCCCAAGGAATTCAGGGATGCCATTTCCCGTATTGATTACTCTTCGGCGTCGGCCAAGATCAACATTGCTCTCTCGGAACCACCCAATTTTAACTGTTTGCCTTCCAACGGAATTGGTCCCCAACATCGAGGGACCATTCACATTGGTGAAACGCTGGATGTTGTCGAACAGGGATACGATGATGCCAAATACGGGAAGCCGAGTGAAACGCCCATACTGGAAATTACATTGCCCACCAGCGTGGACCGGACAATTGCTCCGGAAGGGAAGCATATCCTGTCGATGTTTGTTCAGTACGCTCCCTACCAGCTGCGGGGTGATCTTCACTGGGATGACATCAAGGAGAGTTTTGGTGATCGTTGCGTCGAAGTTTTGGCCGAATATGCTCCTAATGTTCCCAATGCAATTGAACATCGACAGGTTTTGAGTCCCTTGGACCTAGAACGCACTTATGGCATTACGGGGGGCAATATCATGCAAGGTGCCATGAATTTCAACCAGCTGTTTCTGATGCGACCGATTCCCGGGTGGGCCGATCATCGTTGCCCTATCAAGGGGATTTATCTTTGTGGTGCCGCCAGTCACCCAGGCGGGGGCGTCATGGGTGCCTGTGGTCGCAACGCGGCGGTGGAAATCCTGAGAGACTTTTAGGGTTGTTCCAGTGGAGTTGTATATTTGCAGTTGGTGATCCGAACTAAAAAGAGACGGTTCGGTGAGAAGAGTCTCCGGGTGCTAGCAAATGGGTTCGGTCAAAGAAACAGCTACAAAAATCACGCTGGATCAAATTGAACAGGAAATCACGCAAATTGACCAGATTATTCACTCCTGGTCCGATGGACGAATGCTCCGTTTTGATCCATCCCATGCCCAGCCGGTCGTTGAGACCCCGACGAAAAATCTAAAGGATCAAGTCGAAGCGTTTCAGGCGGCTTTTCGGGTTGGTTTTCTAGTGAACTTGGTTGGGGTTGGGTTCGGGGTTGCGTTGATTGCCGCCCAAGTGATGTTCTCACTGGTTTCGACCACGATTTTTACGGTGATCCTCTCTGCTACGGTAATCTTGGGCGCCCTCTTTAATTTGCTGCAGGCTGTTTATGCCTCCCAACGGGCCGCGAAATTTCTAGTCTCGGGCTCTTTGTCGAAAAAGAAGTATCCGCAACAGGATTCTCCTCGCTCTCGGGTTTGACATGGAACACGTCATCAAGGGGCAACAGCAGCAGGGTTGTTCTTGATTTCTCGTAAGCCGGATAGTTCGCCCCAACAGAGATTGGAGTGGACTAATTTTGATACCCAGGTTTTGGGACGGGAGAGTCGACGGTGAAATTGGTAGCTGAGTGAGGACAGGACTGCATCGGCCCAAGTCAAAATCCTAGGCCGGTTGGTTTTACCTTTGAATGCCTTGGCGTATCCCTGTCCAAAATAATAGGCGGCGATGTACTGTGGTGTGGCGCGATCCGGTGGAATGAAATGTTCGAGTTTTGCACCTGGCACCCAGAGGCCCCGTCCTCCGTCCTGAATGACTTGGCGGAGAACAGCAACTTCATCTTCGCCGACCATGGAAGTTTTTTTTCGTCCCCATTGGGTATCGTAAGCAAACCGGCGTTGGACGTCCGCTCGGATGGCAAAATTGGCCCCGTAGGGAAGCCGATCCAAACCCAGTTCAATAGCCGTCTCTCCTAGTTCACGAGTTGCGAACACTGGAGAGCAGATCTTCCAGGTTTCCTGGATCCAGGCTGGCCGGGGATGTTCAAATCGGGGTTTGATTTCACCCCCAAAAAAAGCCATTTCTGGATGATTTCTGAATGCTTCGACATAACCCGACAGCCAGTTTTCACTGACAAGCACATCGTTATCCGTCCAAATGATGTAATCGCCACTGGAGTGGTTTACGGCACAGTTTCGTGCAGCGGAATGGCCCTGCTCTTTTTCAATCAAGATTTTTAGTGGAAGTTTTTTGCGCCAGTCTGCCAAGACAAAAGGGACGGCAGGTTCAGTCGAATTATTGTCGACCACAATCAATTCCCAATCCAGTTTCGGTGGAATTTTTAATTTGGAAATCGATTCGAGGGTTTGGTCGAGCAACCGAGATCGATTCCAAGTACAGATGGCGACAGAAATCTTCATGGGCAGAAAACCCTCAGGATTTGGATTTGCTTTCAGCAGCAGTCATGAGGTGAGCTACGAAGTCACCAATCGGATTGGCGGTGTAGTTTTCCCGGATGTCTTGGCCGGCCTGGATTCCCATTTCTCGCCAACGGTGTCTCATTTGCCATGCCTTTTCGAGTGCCTCATCCAGTAAATCCGCGTTGGCTGCTGCCGCGATAAAACCGGTTTCCCCTTCCCGGATCAACTCTCGGTTTCTGCCGGTATCCGTGGTGACGACCATTCGGTTGCAGAGCATCGTTTCAATCACCACCAGAGCAGCACCTTCATATCGGGAAGGGAGGAATAAGGCGTGGTTGTTTTTCCAAATGTCTTCGACATTTTTGGCAAAACCGCCAAATTCGAGTTTGTCTTCCAGTTGATAAAGCCGTATCAACTCTTCCAGTTGTTTTTTGTTCCCCTGGTTTTTGCCGTAAAGCGATACTTTGATTGGGCGTTTGCGCCATTTCTCACGTTTGAGCACTTGAGCGATCAGGTCTTGCCCTTTGGACATGAAGTGAATTCGACCGACACACGCGAGTTTAAAGATGTCACCTTCTGGCCAATCGGGGTTGGCATCATGCTTGACATTAAACGGGTTGGCAACAATCTCGGCGTTGTCGAGCCGGGTTGCCATATTGGTTTCCAGCTTTTCCTGGTTTTCTTGGGAAACGAAATAGACTTTGTAGGCTCCCTGGTAAGCGTTGCGGAATTCTTCCATCAGGCTTTCGTGGATGAAAACGCTGTGGCTGGCACATTGGACATTAATCGTGTAAGGGATTCCCAGGCGTTGGCAGGCCGGGGCCAGTCGAATTCGATCGGGATGATACCCCAGAGAAAAGAGGACGGCATCTGGATTTTCTTTTTCGAGCCACGCTTCGTCAGATCCATTGGTGGGACTGATTTTCCTGAAGAAATTCAGGAATTTGCTGTACCAGTAATTTTCGGTTGGCTTTTCCCGATACCAGACCGAGGCTCCGTTGTCGGTGAGTTCTGCCAGTTGTTCAGCCGGGTTTACCCACCATTTGTAATTGACCGAGACCTCGTGCCCCTGGTTTTGAAGTAACCGGGCGCTTCGCCACCAAAGTTCCTCGCTTCCGCCCCAGGGCATACCACTCATGCACGAATAAAATCCGAACTTCAATTTTGGTTCCTGCAAGTCATCCATGCTGGGTCAAATCAACTCTTGAAAAAAGTAGGTTTCGTACAAACAGCTGCCCGAGTACAGCTTTCACTTTAATTATCCTGCACCGTTTTTCGCTGCAGGGATTCCAAGTCCAAATTAAGGTCTTTGATCGGGGCCCGGTAGCGGTTTTTAACGAATTGATAGATTTTAAGGAGAAGCGGGAAATCGTAGTAAAATTTGTCTCGTAGGCGTTCAGGGACCGCTTCGTCATAGTTGGAAACATTTTTCTTGGGCATGTCCATGGTCTTCTTTCCAAAGATTGCCGAAAGGACGTCGATCGATGTTTGCATTTCTTCAAAAAGCCCCACGTAGATGAACCGTTTTCGAATTTGTTCTTCGACGTTTTCAAGTGAGATGTTTTGAGGTAGATGGTCGAATAACCAATCCGGATAATTTCTGACGTAATGTTCTACCGAGGGGAATTGGTCACGAACATCAATTTGTTTTCCCCGATGAAAAAATTCTCCCCGAAGACTTTTCCCTTTAAAAAAGAAATACATGGAAACCACGATGTCGAACGGATCCCGCATAATGGTGATGTACTGGTTGATTTCTGGGTAATGATAGGGCAGACCGTAACCGCGGCCGTGGTTGAAGTGACCATGGATGCATTTGATGTCTTGGCGGTAGGACCCGTCCTCAAGTTGAACCCCAACCTTGGGGAGTTTGATATCCTTGGATTCGTCCTGGATTAAATGACAATAGGTTTCCTTGAACCAGAAACGCAGAACGCGAATGAAACTGGTCCCGGCACATTTGGGGATGTGGGTGAAGATGACGGGTTCAGCGGGATTGTAAATCCGGTAGGTTTTATCAGGTGAAAAAAACACAGTTTGAGTGGATGCCATAACGGTTCTGGTTAATTTGTTCGGACAACCCGCAATAGGCGAATTCGTTTTTGGGTGATCTGGGTCTGTTTGTTGATTTTTCGAATCAAGGATTGGCTGGGCCGGGTTTTCCAGATTTTGATTTGAGGGTTTTGTTTGCGGTTAGGCTGGTAATTTCGAATGGTAGGCGGGATTTTGTTAGCTTTGGGATAACCTGTCAACTCGAATAGCGGTTCGAGTGAAAATTGGTTTTGGGACGGCGATTGGCAGTCTTGGACTTGTTCGACAAAAAATTGGAAGCGCTGAAACGCAATGGAACCTCGAACGCGTAGCCTCCGTTGCAGGCGGGTTGGCCGCCTGGCGATTCGCAATGCATGCTGCAAACGCTGGATTTCCGCCCGTAGCCATTTCACCTGGTCAGCAACGTAATCGTGGTGTCGCCATGCCATTCGGGCTTGCTGCCGGGCAAGTGCTGACAGCTCTTTCTGATCCTCGATTCGATGATGGAGTTGTCCAACGGCCTGAAAAATCTGGTCATACTGGGTTGTTAGGGTCTCGAGTTCCTTGGCCTGAAAACTGATTTTTTGAGGAAAGACGTCTTGAAGCGAACACTGGGTCTGGCTGGATTTGCCAGCAGCGTGAGAAAGCCCTGGATCCAGGATTCGGTCTGGAATCTTTAGGATTGAATTTTCTCGGATAGCGGTTGCCCTGCATTGGATCAGTGCAGCTAACAGTTGTTTCATCCGGGCTGTGGCCGGCTCGTGAGACTGGTAGGCATCAGTCCAGGCTGCTTGTTGAAAAAGAAGGTGGGCATCTGTCGGCTGCAGTAACTGGCGGAGCATCGGGTCGACGTGGTCCTTGGCCGAAATATTCCAGGCGGTGGCGACGAACTTTGGGGAATTCGTGTAATCCAGTACAGCCGTTGGGAGTCCCAACGCCATCGATTCCAACAAGGTTGTGGAAGGGGTGGCGACGACCGCATTGACTTGTTGCATGACTTGGTGAATCTGGTTGCCCTCGAGTTCTGCTGGTTGCTGGTTGACCCCGATCTTTTGGTCGAGTCCACCGGTCAGACGCCAGATTGGTTTTACCCGGGTTCCTTGAAACGTGGGGTTTTGGTCAAACCAGGATTTCAGGTCTGATAAAGATTTTTGAACTTTGAAAACCTGCTGATCGGTAAATCCGGGTTGCCGTGCGGTAACGACCAAGACGCGAATTTCTCCTTGAGAAGGTTTCACGCGTTGTGGAATCAACGAGTCCAGTCGAGGGAGTCCAACCACCTCACACTTGTGGGTGTTGCCCCAAGCTTCAATATGGCGGGCCTGTGAAAAACCCAGACAGGCAATTTTGTGTCCGTGCACCGGCATGAACAGGGAGCCGGCCGGGACTTTGGGATTTTGATAGGTGTTGCGAAATTCGAGAATTCCATCAGCGAGGACCAGCACTGGAACGGTATTGTGTTTGACTGTCCTTTCCAAGATCGAAGCGGTGGGAAAATCGTAGTGAAGGTGTGAGACCAGGACGCCACAATCCTTTGGAGGTTCCCATGAATGATCATAGTCGTTGACCACCTTGTGTTCGATTTCCGCCATCCATGAACTGTACAGCGGATTCGTTTCGGCGTTCGGGCAAAGGAGGTAGGCTTTCAAATCAGGTCTCACTGTTGAACCGCATTAGAAAATGATCGTGAACCGCGGGGGATTCCGACCACTGGACAGCGGTCGATTGTTCAGAGTTGCGGTTGGTGATCGGGTGAACCGGTTCCCAATACCTTCTTGATCGTCTTCCGAAGGGATTTTTGCAGAATTTGGGTTTGGAGAATATGTCAGATTGGCTGCAAAACCCGAATCCTGTGGCCAAGGTCCGGGTTTTTGCAGCCACTGAAAAGGAAAGCGGCGATTTAAGCAGTGATTCTTTGGCCTCCGGAACGGATGATTGAAATCAATTCCAGCACGTTTGCCTCCAATTTCGCAAGAGACCTTCCCCAATTCGATTCGTGAAAATCCGGCACATTCCAGAATTCAACCCGGTTGGCCCACAGGGGATATTGAGACTCAATAATCGGTCGGTGATCTTTCTCGTGTAAGGCGACGATGACATCGGCCCAGAGCAAGTCAACGGATTCGACCGGTAAAGGAGGTCGAGGAGCGGTGAGAAAAATGGCTTGCGATTCGAGATAATCGATGGCATTTGGGGAAATGAAAGGACCCACGTGGGTTTCAACTGCGAATCCTCGGGATTCTGCTTGCCAGTTGGGGGACACCTTGGTTTGAGCCTGGCGAGTTGCATATTGGTTAAACAATGCTTCGGCGACTCGGCTGCTGCAAAGATTTCGGTTGCAGAGAAATAAAATTTTATTCATTTCGCATCCTTTCGCATTTGAAATTGGAATCCAGTGAAACGTGCAGTTGTTCGATTGCCATTCCCAGTGGTTTCCGGCCAGTTCTGGTTTCCGGCCAATGACGTTGGGTTGTGACATCCGTAATTATTTCGAAACCAAACGTTCTGGGTTCATTGTTGGTTACTGTTTTTCGGCGTCCAGTGATTTGGGGACGTGACTTGGATCGTGAATCGAATAATCAAGCTGGTATTCGCTCAAGCCGACTGGTTATTGGTGTTTTTTCGAGGGTTTGCCTAAAACTATCTCGGTTTTCACTTCGCGAAAGTTTCTTGACTTGTGACTTGGACATTTGAGAATAGGTTTCAGTCGGCGGCTTTTACTGTCCCAAACCGGTAAACCTTGTTAAGATGGAGAGGTTGATTTTAAATAAGAAATAAAGAAAAGAATGTATTTGAATCTAGCCAAAAGGTTGTTGGTTGAAACCGATAAACGTCTCCTCTGGAAGCTGTTCTGGAATATGGGAGTCAAAGGGATTCGCTCCATCCTGAAACACAAGTCAAGGTTAAAGCAGGGGACGTTTTTTCCGCCGTATCTTTATATTTCGATCATCAACAGTTGCAACTTGCGTTGTCAGGGATGTTGGGTCGATGTGGGGCATAAACAAAACAAAATTGAACTTGATGCCCTAAACAAGATGGTTTGCGAAGCCAAGTCGATGGGCAACTCGTTTTTTGGATTGTTGGGCGGTGAACCTTTTATGCACCGGGAACTCCTGGATTTTCTTGCAGAGCACCGAGATGTTTATTTTCAGGTTTTTACCAATGGGCATTTTATCACCGACGAGGTTGCCAAGGACCTGAGGAAACTTGGCAATGTGACACCCTTGATCAGCGTTGAGGGAACTGAGATTATTTCTGATGAGCGTCGCCGGGGAGCTAAAGGTGGTGTTTACAACCGCACGATGCAGGGGATCCATAATTGCCTAAACCACAAAGTGTTGACTGGAGTTTGTACGAGCCTCTGTAAAACCAATTTCGACGATTTGCTGCAAGAATCCTGGGTCGACAAGCTCATCAACATGGGG
>JAZABE010000671.1:0-3927 GCA_036137535.1 Planctomycetota bacterium
ACTGATACCTTTCTTCCCCGTCGGAAAAGGCGGCCCGGCGGAAATTCAGCTTGACCAACTGAAGTTGCTTTTCGATTGTGCCACTCAGCACCAAGCCACTGGCCTTCCAGTTCTCAGCTTGATCGACCAATCGGCCTACTGTTCCCCGCGCAAGTTCAAGGACCAAATCATAGGGCCCCTTGGACTTAGGTAGTGTCACGGTTTTCAGGAAGAAGATACCTAGATCACTAATCTCCCAGGGAACCACAATCCGCAGTGACTCCTGATAAGAGTAAGAAACCCAAAGGCCGTCTTCCTGAAATTCACATTGAACCGGCAAAGGGTTCCGATCGATCCACTCGCCGTGAATTAATTCCTGGTAAGTCCGAGGAATACACTTGGGTCCGCACCATCGAAAACAGATCGCTGTCCCCGAAGACTCCATGTGTCCACCCCTCAAAAAACCAAGCAAAAAACGCAAACGCGATCCAGATTTCCACTGGGAAAATCAGTGGCCAGGATTTCCTGGCAAAGGAGCCCTCAGGCTCAATACCCAATATGTAGCCTTGCAATCTTATTCCAAACTTTTACCCCGGGTAACCCTTTAATTTGCTCAAAACAATCTGTTTGTTGGAAATGGGATCCGACCGGGGCATGGTTTCATTCAAGCCAGACCCATCTAAACCGAAAGCCTTTCCAAACACCGAAAAACAGGGCTTTTTCAAACCGAAACTAAACCGGACCAAGATTCGAATTCGTCCAAGCAAAACCCAAGAGCCGCCGCTTTGCCTTCGCCCACCTCAACGGGAATCCATTCCGTTAGAAATCACCGCCAGTCCGATTACGCCCGATTGAAGATGAGCCTCAGGCTGATGGACTCAAAGTCTCGCGAGAGACTAGATCTTTTGCTCGCGGGATAAAGAGCGATACGTTTCTGCAGAATGCAGAAACACGGACAAAAACAACATGGTCATCAAAGAAGTTATGATCGCTAGCATGTTCACGCCCATTCATGGATTGATCTCGATTACCAGAAAGACTCCGCAACCGGACACCCTCTCTTGGCAAAAAATTGATTTTGATTTTGGATTTATCGGAATTTTCAAACCATTCATCGAGGCATTTTCTGAAACTCGATCGCCGGTGACGAATGCAGCATCGATTAGCCGCCCATTCCTTTTTGCTTTCATGACGAAATTCCGTGACTTCGCCAATCGAGGGTGATCATCCGCAACACTCCTCTTTGGCTTTCTGGCCGCTGGGCATTCCGGCCCATTCAATGTCAACGTCCGAACTGAAAAACCAAGGGCACCAGCAAGCCCGACAGGATTCAAACCGGCAACAAGCAAATCCTAATCAGCCGAAACCTCACCGGCTGCGAGGTCAGCCAACCGTTTTTCGTATTTTCGCCGATACAAGTCATCGAACCCAAGCTCTGGGCTTAAAAACAACAGGTTTTGGTAGAGCGACTTGTTATCCTTAACCTGAACTTCTGCAGTTTCAAAATCATGGAAGGCCAATTCATATTGTTTCATTTTTAGGTAAATATTGCCGCGGGTCTCTAGAAAACGCGGGTTGCCCGGAATGATCTTCAGAGCATTGTTAATCAAACCCAATGCTTGTTCGAATCGAGGTTGATTCAACCGCGACAAGACAAAAGCCAGGTTATTCATTACTGCCGTAGCCCGGCGGTTCAACAACAGAGCCTGCCTAAGATGCTTAACTGCAAGTTCATCGTCATGGTTTACTGCGGCATGATTGCCTAAAACCAAATGCACTGCAAACGGAGCAGACGCCTCTCCAATTGCCTGGTCAAGCTTAAGCTTGGCCGAGAGAGAAACCTCCTCGTTCGTCATTACAGAAATCTGGGCAAGAATCGCCAATGCCTTTTGATTTTTGGGATCAAGCTGGATGGAATGGTCAACCAATTCTAGGCATCTGGAAAGGTTGCGTGTGCCTTTCCGCAAATTTTCTGCAGCCCAATCCGAGAGGATTTCGGACTTAAAATCCTTCAATTGACCCGTAATCCGCTTTGTAGAGTCGTTCCGAATCGCATCATCCAGGACATAGACCGCCTGCTCGTGATTTTTTTGAAAAAGATAACTGTCCGCCAACCGCAATAATCCTTCAACACTATTGGGTTCCTTGTCAACTTGTTTTTCATAATAGGCAATCGAATTCAGAGCCGAATTCTTGGCCGCCGAGAGCATTTGCTTGTGCTGCCCCTCCTGATTCAACTGCAGGCAAACCCCCGCTAGTGAGCGTTGGATCCGCGCCAAGGGAAGCAGGGAGCGAGGTTCCAGCGACGCTAAAACACTGCCAAACTTTTCCGCGTTGCGCAGCGAGGCCGCAGCCGCTCGATTATCCCGCCTCAACAGGTAGATTTCCGTGAGATTGGTGCAAGCTTCAACTGCCAAACTATTCGCTTCAAAGTGCTTGGGAGCCCCATCCAAAAAGACCCTCAGATGGTTGAGACAAAGAATCCATTTCTCTTCAATTTCCAAGTCTTCCCGTTCGAGGGTCGTCTTGGCAAACCAAAGATTTACCGAACCCTTGATATCAGGTTGTCTACTGAGTTTATGCATGCGGCGAGTGGCTTCATCACGGTTTCCTTCACTGTCAAAACTCCGTGCAATCAGAAATTCATAACTTTGATTGGATTGGTCAATTTGAAGCAACTTTTGGTAATACATTCGCGCGGCCTGGTACTGTTCAACAGTCTCAGCCTTCGTCGCTTTCAGCAAGTAGGTATTAATCAACTCGCCATTGCGGGTATTCAACAGGTAGATAATGATCGTCAGAAAGAGTGCCAACGATACGATCGCGGGAATTCCCAGTAATAGTGTCCGGGATTGGCGAGTTCGACTCCAACCCACAATCAACTCAATCGAATTGGCAACCACGTACAGAACGCTCCCAACTCCCCAAAAAATGGGATAAGTCACCATTCGAAAAAAACCAACACGACGTTCCTTAAGACCGTTGCGATCAGCGCTCAAACTCCGAAACGGCCAACTCAACCAAAATCGAAGCCAACCCAAACATCCGCTCAACTGGTGTTTTATCGCCGACAGCAGACCGCCTTTGGCCCAATCTCGTTGTCGATCTTCTTTGTTCATCTGGTTGCTCAATTTTTGAAAATGGCCGAATGTCGACTCAAAGATCCATTTTGGCTTAGCGTCCTCCCTTGGTAAATCAAATTGTTTTAAAGTTCTTCACTCCCTTCAAAACACGACAATTCCCCACGGTTTATTAAAAAACGGCCGCAAAACCGGAGAAACCCTTAAAATCGGCATATTCAGTTCATCCGTTAATCTTGAAATGCCGAAACACCAGAAAGACAAGATTTTGTCGGGAACTCCCCTTAGCGCTTTGGGCCAACCATGAACATAGAGAATTTCACCAAACGGATTGCATTTCCGGCCATCATTTTAGGGGTTTTCTGGATTGCTGACCCGCTACACAGCCAGGTCCCCATCGTCCCCCAGACAGCCCCGCCCAAAAAATCCAACCCCACTGTTCCCTCGGCCTCCACCAGCAAAGCCATGCGGATTCAAAAAAAGCCAAGCTTTCCTTGGAACGCATTCATCCAAGAGAACAACCGAAAATCGACCATTCAAGCGGCCAAACCCAAAATCACTCTGCCTTTACTGCTTCCAAAAATCGGTAGCAAAACCGCCGTCCCGGTGAAACCGCAAACCAAACCTCAGGCCGTCGTTCAAGCCCGACCTCTGCCTCCCATTAAACCTGACAACCGTGAAAAAACCCCAACCATCGTGGCAGTGAAACCGCAAACCAAACCTCAGGCCGTCGTTCAAGCTCGGCCTCTGCCCCCCATTAAACCTGACAACCGCGAGAAAACCCAAACCATCGGGGCAGCGAAACCGCAAACCAAACCTCAGGCCGTCGTTCAAGCCCGGCCTCTGCCTCCCATTAAACCCGACAACC
>JAZABE010000672.1:0-4185 GCA_036137535.1 Planctomycetota bacterium
TTGCACACCATCCACTACGTAGAAGGTAATCCTGCACAAGGGGGGCGTATGGTTCCCCGTTTGGTTGGATTTAAGTCTGAAATCGAGAAAGAGTTTTTTGAATATTTTTGTTCTGTCGACGGTGTCGGCGTTAAGAAAGCGCTGAGGGCAATGATCAAGCCCGTGCAGGAAGTGGCAACTCTGATTGAGCGTCAAGACGCCAAAGGCCTGTCGGTGTTGCCTGGCATTGGACCTGCGACTGCAGAACGGATTATTGCGAAACTTCGCAGGAAAATGCCCAAATTTGCCTTGTTGATCAAGTCCTATCCTGGCGAAGAATCGACGTCAGCCGAGCTTGATATTGTGGACGAAGTTTTGAAGTTGCTTTGTTCGTTGGGACACAATGAATCCGATGCACAGTTGCTCGTCGATGCGGTTTTGCAATCCCAGAAAAAATACAAGGATGTCGAAAGTTTCATGCAAGCTGTCTACGAAAAAAACCAAGCTTAACTTGGCGAGGATGACACCCCTGGTCGCCGTGTCTTTTTTTAGGTTAAGCGAGTTCCGTAGCAATTGCTAACATCGATTTAAGGTCGATATTGGCAGTGATTTTCGGTTTGATCTTGGGGGCGACAAAAACCCTAACGCGTTTAACCTGACGCTCAAACAAGGGTCCCGCCAACGCATTGACCACTGGAGAGACGGTCTTCAGTTCAACTGACTGGTTTGCTGGGGCGGATATAATGTCAACCAAGAATTCTGTTTCATGACCTTTTGGAGGGGCATCGATTAGAATTTGGCTGGGAGTCACCGGGACTCCTAGTTTTCGACTTAGATCACTAGCCATTAATTCTGCACAGCGACAAAGAAATGAATAATCTTGATGTGCCAAAAGCGAATACAACTCAGCATCTTCTTGATAGTTAATTTCCATAAGACGCTTGTAGAGCCTTCGGGTTTTGCCAAATAGCCCTGCAGCCAATTCATCCACGGATTCGTCTTTGGCTTTTTTGCGGAAAAACTGAATGAACTGTTCCTGGTCAAGCCGGAAAAGCCCATCGAGATCCAGGTCTTTGTAAATCAAAAAAAAGACGCGTTGCAGCATCGCCGTCGCGCTGCGCACCGTGTGGTGCCAATAGACTTCACTGAACATGACGTATCTGGCAAACACCATCATTTCCGCCGCGGTTTTACCTTTTTCTGAGATTGCGATTCGATTGCCGTTGGGATTGAGACAAAGGCTTCCGATGAGCCTCTGTTGATCAAAGTTGCGTCCATAGGGAACCCCGGCATGCAATGAATCCCGTTGGAGATAATCCATTTTGTCGATATCAATAGGCCCGGAAAGCATGCTTTGAAGAAGCTCGCCCGACGAGGTTTGTGGGTTCCCCGACAAAAGCGTTACGACGTCACGTGGGTTAATACCCCAATCGTCTCTCAGAGTGTTGGCGACTTCCCCTTCGAGTAAGAAGCTGTTTGCAAACAACTCATGTTCCGGTACGCCGGGTAACTCGAGATCTTCAATGGGATGGCAGAAAGGCCAATGTCCCAGATCGTGCAGCAGGGCGGCAACGATGAATAGCTCAGCATCTTCCTGGGTGACCATTTTGTGAAATCGGTCGAACTGAGAAAGTCGCTGCAGGTACAATAAGGCCATTCGGTAGACTCCCAGTGAATGTTCAAACCGTGTATGGTTGGCTGCTGGGTAGACAAGTGAAACCAATCCGAGTTGGCTGATACGGGCGAGTCTCCGAAATTCCGGTGTGTCAATCAGTTTCCGCACACGCCTAGTCATCGGAACATCGATCTCGCAAGGAATCCTGATGACATCCTGCAGTCCGTTGAGGGATTGCATTTCAGGGATTTGGTGAATCTGGTTCATGGTTTTGAAGCCGATGGAATTAGCTCGGTTCCAGCGGTAAAGCTTGGGCTTTTACGATGATTCGCATCAGAATGCACACGCCAAAATACAAGCCAAACAGGATTTGCCCCATGAGGATCTGGAGATGAAAACTAACCGAGGCAATCAATCCACCAAAACCAAACATCGTTACCACGGCAATGACCAAAGCCAGAGTGGAATACTCTCCAAATGCATAATGTATGATTTCAGGGGTAATCCACGTCAGTGCGAAAAACAGGCCGCATAAGCTGGATCTCAGGTAGAGCTCTTTTCCGAGAAAACTGCCCATTTCTTCTTCCTTTAGGAAAAAGTATCCTGCAAATGCCATGGGGGGGCCAATGGCAATTGCTCCAAAAATCAGAACCGACATCGGGTAATCCAATGGGTTTTCAGCATCGACGTTGACCGTGAATCGAATTGCCAAAGCTACTGCAAAATACGTGATGACCGCGGTGATAATGATTCCGATTTGAACCGGAGTGATTTGGGTTTGTTCTCGCGAAATCGGTTTTAAAATGCTCTTTCCCGTTGAATCTTTGGGAAACGTATCCTCTACAGATTCAATTACAACCTTGTCTTTTTTCGGATCAGGGATTGTGATCTCTTTTTTGCAATTTGGACACGGTCCTTTGCGCCCGGCAAATTGATCGCTGACTTGAAATTTCTTGAGACAACTTGGACAGGTGACACGAATGGACATTGGCGGTTGCTAAAGCTTACTGCAGGGGTCAAGGAAAAGACCAGTTTCGCATACCTGCAGTTTTCGTCAAGAATATTGGGTTGTCAGGTTGAATTCGACAAGGAGGCTGCAATTCGCTTGTAATCTGATGTTTAGAGACCTGTTTCGGTCAACTTGCATCTTCATCAGCGAGGTGCCGGTTGTTCCCTATTCGAGTTTGAATTGCTAAATTGCAATTTTTGCCTCTCTTCTGAAATCCAAAAAACCATGACTGATTACCGGTTTGCCTGTTCCAGTTTATTCGTATTGTTGCTTGTCATTCAGCCAATTGGGGGTTTTGTCCCGAACCCCGGAATTCAAGAAAAGGCAGAAGGGATTCAGGGGGAACTTAAAAAAAACAAAGGAGGATCAAGGAGACAATCGTCCAAAACTAATATTGACGATCGCAAGGTAGAAGCGGGAAAGTCAGTCAGCCGGAAATACCAATTCAAAGAGGCTGAAAAACAGATGGAATATCAACTTTATCTCCCAGGCAACTACTACGACGAGATTGAAAAAAACGCCAAGAAAAAATTCCCCTTGATCATTGCATTGCATGGATATGGCAGTAACCCCAAACAGATCGTCGGGTATCCAGGGTTTACTCGGCGCGCCAACACACGTGGATACCTGATTGCGGCTCCGATGGGGTACAACACACGGGGTTGGTACGGGAGTCGAGGACAAGGAGGTGGGTATGGGAAAGCACCTCGGAACCTAGGTGAATTGTCTGAAAAAGATGTTCTCAATGTTTTGGAAATCACCCGCAAGGATTTTCAAGTTGATGAAAACAAGATATACCTTTACGGACATTCAATGGGGGGTGGCGGTTCGATTCATCTGGCAATGAAATACCCGGAGATTTGGGCGGCAGTTGCCCCCATGGCTCCAGCAATTCCACGGGGAATGAAAGACTTGGGCAAAGCAAAGCACACACCGTTTTTTATTGTGCATGGAGACAACGACAAGGTGCTGCCCGTAAAAAACACTCGGAGCTTAATTGAAAAAATGAAAGAGCTGAAAATAGACCACCAGTATCGCGAGGTCGAGAAAGGAGACCATGTCACTGTGGCATGGCGTTACTTTGATGAGATTTTCGACTTTTTCGACAAACACAAGAAGTAGCTCAAGACTGGATTCCAAGCCGCACGAACCCAGACTAACGCTGAAAGTGGCTGCTCGACTACAATGAGAGAAAATTCGCCTATCGCTGTTCTGATTTTGGGAACTCTGTTTGCCCAAGCGATCACTCTGTTTGCCCAAGCGATCAACGGGCAGGAGATTCATCGAATCTCACCAAATGCCAATCCCGGTATTTGTACGGTCAGTCAATGGAAACAAGACTGGCCTGGATGTCGATACGAAGATGGTGTGAGCGAAGGGCACCTTTCCATTGTTAAAACCAAGAAAGGTAAGGCTTACCGCGTTGATTATGCGATTGGTGAAATTGGCCCGGAGAAAGGTGGAATCGGCTGGCGTTATCCGATTGATCCATCGGATAATGCCGAATTGACTTACCAATTGACCTTGAGCCAGGAATTCAGTTGGGTCAAAGGCGGTAAACTTCCCGGTTTGTGTGGCGGTC
>JAZABE010000673.1:0-3330 GCA_036137535.1 Planctomycetota bacterium
GAGCGCTATCTCTCTAAGTTTGCTTTTTTTGTGCCAAAAATTAAAAAACGGGTCCGGGTACCCGGTCGTTTTCTCGATGAAACCGGTAGCAAACGGACCACACTCCAGCGTTAATTCTTCTGCCCCAGCGTTGGGGTGTCGGTCTTTTTGTTACGGCATTCGTTTGGTTTTTGGGCCGCCCAAACCGATTGTGATTAACCGATCAGTTGGGCGATCCTCGCTGCTGCCAGCTCGCCGCTTTCGACACAAGCGGGGATCCCGACGCCCCGGTAAGATTTGCCAGCAACTTCGAGCCCTTCGATGGCTTCCAAATCACTTTCAAGTTGTCTGACCCAATCCAAGTGCCCGACATGGTACTGAGGCATCGAATGGTTCCATCGAATGATTGTTTCGTATTTTGGGGTCCCTCGGGTTCCCAATAAATCTTGCAACTCGTCTTGAACCAGTTGTGCGATTTCCGGATTGCTTCGGTCTAACAGTTCTGGCTGACAGCCCCCTCCCACAAAAGTTCTCAATAACACATTTTGGTCATTGGCCCGACCCGGAAATTTGACGCTTGAAAAACTGGAGGCAAGAATGTTTCTGTTTTCAACCAGAGGAACGACAAAACCAAAACCATCGAGAGGGTGATTGATTTGTTTTTTCTCAAATCCATGAATGACGATTGCCGAGCTCGCGTAGGTGATCGAACCCAACTGCGCAGCAAGATCTTGGAATTGGTGACCAATTAAATCAGCGGCCTGCTTGGCAGGGCAGGTTAAGATGACGGCCGAGTAGTCTGCCTGCGTTCCATTTTCAAGTTGGAGCTGCCATGCAGAATGTCGCTGTTTGACGGTGTTGACGCGATTTCCCAAGAGAATCGAGGTGTAAGTCATCCGCTGCCGAACGGCCTCAATCAAGGAACTCATTCCGGCCTTGGGGGCCAGAAACAGGTTATAACGGGCGCCGCTCGTTTGCAGGGACCCGTTTTCTCGGTTCTCGTTTTCGGTTGATCTTTGCTGCTGTGATTTTGCGGCAGCGATGATGCTTCCATGGTGAGATTCCATTTCTAGGTACTGGTTTAAAGTTGATTGCAGGCTCAATTTTTTAGGATCCGCTGTATAGATCCCACCCACGAGGGGTTGGATGAGTTTTTCGTAAGCTTCGACGCCGAACCGTCGAACGGCAAAACTTTCTAGGGATTCATCGTCGGTCCGAGGTTTGGGGGGAATGATCTCTTCTTGCAGGAATCTCTTTTTCCCTTCATCGGAGAGCAAGGGAGTTGTCTGGATGGACGCCAGATCAGAAGGAGTCATCAAGTTCAAGCCTCGGGGTACGGGCACCAGATTTGAACCTTGAGCAATAAATGCCCTTTGGTTTTTCGGATTGGTTCCTACGAGTTGATCTGTAAACCCAATGCGGTCACACAAGTTGAGCGCGGCTTTGTGATGGCTGGTAAACATATCGGCTGAATGTTCCACCAAAAAATCCTGTACGCCTTCGGTTTTGAGAACTCCCCCGGTGTCAGGGCTTGATTCAAAAAGGTCAACGTGGATGTCCGGGCAAAGTTCATTCAATCGGTGGGCAGCAGCCAACCCAGTAATGCCGCCACCAACAACAGCAATTTTTTTCAATGAAGATCAACCTTCTGGTGTGAACCCTAGAATGATGTCGAAGTTTGCCCTGTGTTCGTTGATTTTGGATTGAGGGATTTTTTTGAAATCGACCAGCAGAGAATTGCGAGATTTTTTATCCCGGACGCGATTTAGAACTCCATCCTTCTGGTTTAGCTTTTCACCTTTGATGTAACACTGGGTAACCAGTTTTTTTTTGCCCTTGATTTTGACTGCGAAATGAATGTGCGGTGTTCGCCCCGGGTAAGGGACGGGTTTGATCGTGCGAAAATAATAAGAGCCCTTGCTTCCGGTTGTGAATCTTCCAAAACCCTGGAAGTTGCGGTCACTGCCTCCACGTTTGGCGTCAGCAGTGTGAAGGTATCGCCCGTTGCCGTCGACCTGCCAGATTTCAACTTGGGCGTTACGGACCGGGTTGCCTTTCAAGTCTAAAACGCGTCCCGTTAAATGAGTGACGACACCAATTGCCGGGGTGATATGATCGTTGATAATCAAGAGGTCGTTGTCGGTGTCCAAGGGGAGTTGGTCAGGGTAGAACGGGCCTTCGGTTTGAGGCACTGTTGCCGTGAGTTCATCAGCAAATGCCCAACCGGGTAAAAGAGATGTCGCCGAAAGTGCCGAACAGGTTGCCATGAATTGTCGACGTTGTCTCATGATCAAGCTTTAAAAATAATGGTAGGGGAATTGCCAGTTTGAAGTCGCAGCGGTCTGCAGCAGGAAAAATGACTTCACGCTTTTTTCCTGTTAAGACAACACCTGCCTTATTGTCCAACAAAAAAGAGACAAAGCAACGGTAATGATTTTTTGCTTTTCCGGAATTGGCTGATAAACTAACGGCATGAATTATCAATTCCCTACAAACGTGCTGGTTGGCATGACCTTTATTCTGCTTTTCCCGTTGTTCGGCTTTCTGGATGGTCAGGAAAAATCGAAAATCACCAATTCCCAGAAGGCTTCGCGAGACCGCCCGTCAATAATGGTTGTTCAGGGAGCTGGGGGATCGAACGAATACCAGGCCATTTTTCGCCAAACATGCCAAAAGATAGAGACTGCTTCTAGGAAAGCGGGTGGAGAGTTTACCTGGATTGGTGCTCCCAAAGGGAGTGCCCCGAACAGTGATTCTGAAAAAGCAATTAGCGATCTTGAAAAAACAAAACAAGCAATACAACAACACAAAACGGGAACGGGCCAGTTCTGGTTAATCCTAGTTGGGCACGGGACCTTTGACCGTAAAGCCGCAAAATTTAATTTGCGGGGGCCCGACCTGTCTGCAAAACAGCTCAATCTCTGGTTGGAGGGCATGCAACGCCCGGTGGCGGTTGTCAATTGTGCTTCCTGCAGTGCACCCTTCATCAACGAACTTGCGGCCAACGACCGGGTGGTTGTGAGTGCGACTCAAAGCGGATTTGAATTAAATTACGCCCGGTTTGGTATCCACTTTGCGGATGCTCTTTCCAACTCGCTTGCCGACATCGACAAAGATGACCAGGTTTCATTGTTGGAATCTTTCCTTTTTGCGTCCCGAAAGGTCGAAGAGTATTACAAGAGCGAGTCGCGATTGGCAACAGAGCATGCGTTGATTGACGATAATGGAGACGGCAAAGGCACCCCGTTGGAATTTTTTCGTGGCGTACGGGTGATCAAAAAAAGTGCTGATGAATCTATCCCGGATGGACCGGTCGCGAATCAAATCCACTTGATTCAAAGCGAATTTGAA
>JAZABE010000674.1:0-6138 GCA_036137535.1 Planctomycetota bacterium
TCACCACCAACACCCATGCGAGAATGTAATTTTTGGCAGTTCAATATAACTTGAACCCTAAGATAGCTGGCGTAGATTTTTGATTGTTTGAAAGATTTCCTCAAAAGAGGATTCCCGTAGTTGATTCGGTTGCAATCCGAGAGGCTCATTGAAATTGAGCTTGGGATCAAAACAGCAGTCAGTCTCAATGATGTCGCTGAACGTGCCGTGAATTTGCCTGCAATTTGTCTTAAGCACTAAATCTGCGGCATTGCCGCTGCTGATTCCAGCAGCAGCAATGATCTCGATCTGGTCCCCAAACTCAGCGTTTAATCGGCTTAAAGTTCCTGTCCCTTGGACAGCTGTCAATTGGCCTCCGCTGGTGAGTACTCGATTGGCACCGGCCTGTATGATTGCGTGCATTGCACGATTCAGGTCAACGGTGCAGTCGAAGGCGCGGTGGAAAACTAGTTCTTTTTCTCCACAGATCTCTTTGACGATTGAGAGTCTTTCTTCGTCCACAGCCCCCGTTGCATCGAGCATTCCCACCGCCAGGCCATCGGCACCCCGATCTAGTAATGAAGTTGCCTCTGATAGGAGAACCTCAAATTCTTCGGCTGAGTAACAAAAGTTTCCCGATCGCGGACGTACCATGCAGACAACCGGGAGCGAGATGCGCGATTTGATTTGTTTCAGACTACTTAAAGAGGGAGTGAGTCCACCGAGACCAATTGCTGAATTCAATTCGATTCGGTCAGCACCCGCTTTTTCCGATAATATAGCGCTTTTCAATGACTCGACGCAGACTTCGACCTTAATTTCGGAATGACGCGGAAAAATGTGAGGCAATCTCGTGTCTCTTGGTTTGAGCAGGATTCGTATTGAGCAGGCGATGGAGCTCACTCGACACTGATAGGTTTTAGCAAGTCATTCACTGAACTCGGTGAGTGAAGCTTGATTTGTTTTGGCTTTGGACTCTTGAAGCGAACCACTGTTTTTGAAGTTCTTGGCAAAAACGAAAGCGTTTTTCAGAACCAGGTCATCGCTTGGTGTTTTGGGTGTCGTTCCCCGGTGGTCATTCAATAACCAAACCGGGAGAAATCGGCAAGCGGGAATGGAATTTGCTAGCAAGGGTGGAGGCCAGTGCTGGAACCGCTTCACCTGTTTTTGGAGTGAACTGCAAGTTTCCAATTTAAACTAGATTCTCAATGCGGAAGAATCCGAATAACCAGATTGGGTCTTGCTATTGTTGGCGAGAGGAAAGCCGGAGGCAGGTTCTTCCGGGGGGATTTTGAAAGCACTGCCAGAATGCAGATGATGCGTCATCCAACGCTCTTTGTTGTGCTCATTCTGATCGGTTCGTGGGTTCTCTCGAATCGCTGTGCCTGCTCGGAGGATTTATCCCAGCCAAGTTCCAGTCACGCTTCCCGGAAGATGGCTGTCAACTCGATTCCACTCAAGGAACTCAACCGGGAAGCTCAGCAAAAAGCCCTTTCTGTATTGGAGCATACCAGCATTTACCGTCGGTTGCCGGTAAATCAATTTCTCTGCGATCCAGACATGCATACGTTTTTGGTCCGTTACCCGGAAGTGGTCGTGGGAATCTGGAGAGTTATGGGAGTCACTCAAGTCGATGCGAACCGTATTTCGGATTACAAGTTGAATGCTTCTGATGGTATGGGGACCAGCAGTTCCATCGAACTTTTGTACGGAACTAAGAACCTTCATATTTTTTATGGGCAAGGTGTTTACGAAGGATCTTTGTTTCACAATAAACTAAAAGGGAGTTGTCTTCTGGTTCTCAGATCGGAATTTGGAAGCAATCGCAATGGCGATCCTATTGTCGCGGATCGCTTGGATGTTTTTCTGCGAGTTGATCATATTGGCGTCAAGATTCTGGTCAAGACACTTCATGCGCTGGTTGGAAAAACGGCAGACATCAACTTTGTTGAGTCGACTAAGTTTATTGGAAAAATTTCGGAAACCGCCGAAATTAACAGTTCGGGCCTCCGGAGACTCGCAGATCGGATCCAGCAGCTGGATCCCCAGGTTCGAGATGCTTTTCAGAATCTTGCGACGAATGTTAACGAAAGGGCGATATTCCGGCTGCAAACACAACTCGAGCGATCTGCCCCCCAGCCATTGGAGGCGACCTACCAGCCACCGATTAAGCGGGTCAGTGCGACCAAAAGGTAATAATTGATCGATCCCAATCGATAAAATCCGGTCGTTGGGCGACCCTGCAGGGGAGAAAATTAGAACACCTCTTGCAACAATTCGAGGTAGATCAAACAATTGAAATAAGAGTTTATTGACCCATGGTGTAATTGGCAACACAGCGGATTTTGGTTCCGTCGTTCTAGGTTCGAGTCCTAGTGGGTCAATCTCTTTTCTGGGACTAGGGGATGAACATCGCTGATCCTTGTTGATTTAGGGATTAGGGAGGTCATTTGGTACATCTTGCCGTAACCGAAGAAAACACGATCCGCCAATTGCGAAGGGGAAATTCTTGCTCAGCAGGAGCGTTAGGCTTTGGGCGAGGCCTGATCAAAAAACAGAAATCCAGGGGTTTCTTTCGGTGAATCGGTTAGACACCATGAACCGTGGCTTACAGATGTTTTAGGCCTACCGGTTAAACAGAAACGAGGGGCTGTTTAGCAACGCCCAAGTCAAATCCTGAAGCCCGATCAGCCGTTTGTTCTCAAGTTCGTTTTTGGATAACGTAGCTTGCTGCTTGAGTTCCTGATACCTTCGATCGGTCGCAAGATAACGATCCCTTAGCTCCTTGGCTTGCTTGGCATCTCTGTTTTTAGGATCCATAGCCAAGAGTTTTGCCAGGTTAGGATCTTTGGCTTTTAAGTGAATAGGTCTGGGACTCGTGGTCAACGACAGGCGGAACTTGCCCAGCTGGTGCGTTTTATCGGGAAACATCTGCACCATTTCAAAGCTGAAAATCGTTCCTTGATCGAAACCAGCCTGGGTCGTGGTTTCAAAAATAGCGGTATGCGATTGATTGAATTGTGGAGAGATTGCCCAGCCGGTTCCATTGTTTCCGTCGATGGCTCCAGCGACCGCCCAGCTTTGCTGGCTAAAGGAGGCTTGAGGTTTGGTCAATTTGACTTCGAGACGCTTTTGGGGATTGTCTTTGGGGGCGGCAAACATTTTCAATTGATTCAGCACAAAGTTTCCGTTTTTAGCCCGACCCGGGCCTCCCGCTGGCAATTTTCCATCGTTTAGGGCTTCCAGGCGAACTCCTGTCACGTTCTTCAGGTTGGACACGGCGTTTAGACGATAGGTATCCTGACCGTTTTTGCCGGTGACGAACACCGAATGATCATTTCCCTTTTCAAATGTAGCTCCTGCATCGGATTTAAAATCCTGTGGTATTAACACCTGCCAATTTGTCTCTTGCAAGAGAGTCTTTTCCCAGGCGGCCTGCTGGGCCGGTAGTTGTTTTTCATAATCGGCGAGCTGCTTCATGTTTTTCTGATGATTTCTCCCCGGCATTGCCAGTGCGAATTCAATACCATCCTTGATTTCCTGTTCACCTGGATCCCGGCAAAGAATTCTTTGGTAGAGCCGGCGGATTAATTCTCGATCGTCCTTGATTTCTGCAACCATTTTGGTAATTGCGTTGGAAGGGTTGTTGATGGCTTGGTCAACCGTTGGGCCATTGACCAATTTCATGACTGCTTTCATCAGGACTTCACCTGAGCGCTCACATTCGCAAACACTTTCACGTACCGGTTTGCCAAAATCATCCAGGAAAGGAACTTTGAGACCCGCATCCGGCAGTTCTGCGGCACGAAATCCAACAGGCACTCCATTGATTCTTAACATGGTTCCAGTGACTGCATGAATTGAGTCATAAAGCACCTCGGCCGGTAGTCGCCGGGGAATACAGTGTGAATAGTTGATTGTGTCGTCTTCGTTCCATTGATTGGTTTTGATGGAGTGTTGGTAAGTTCTTGATTTGCAAATGGTGCGAATCATGTGTTGTATGTCAAATCCACTTTGGATGAAGTCTTTTTCTAATGCATCCAGCAATTCTGGATTCGTTGGTGGGTTTCCGGCTCGAATATCATCAATCGGATCAATGATGCCCGTTCCAAACAGATACCCCCATAAACGATTGACGTAGCTGCGGGCAAAATACTGGTTTTCAGGAGAAGTCATCCAGTTGGCAAGCTGTTCTCGTCGTGTCAGTCCTTGAGAAGCTACCTTGTCAATTGGGAAGGGTGTAGCGGGTGCCACAACTTGTCCAGTGCGTTCGTGTTTCATTTCACCACTGTCTTTGTCGAAGATGACTTCAACGAGGGGCTTGGCACCCTCGACTGCAGTCCCGCCAATTTTCTTGCCTGCAAATGCCATGTCTTCTTTACGACCGACTTGGGCAAAATAAGCCGACAAGTTGTAGTACTGGTCTTGAGTCCACTTTTCAAACGGGTGATCATGGCATTTATTGCAATTGAACCGCACCGACAAAAAAAGATGAGTCGTGTTTTCCATGATGTCCGCGGGATTGCGGAGCACTTTGTAATAAGCTGCTGGAGGATTTTCAAAATTGGATCCTGAAGCCGTTAAAACTGACCTTGCGTATTGATCGTAGGGAATGTTGAGCGCGATCTGCTGTTTGACCCAGTTGCGCAGTGCAATTGCACCTTCTTCGCCGAGGAATTTACGATTGACCTGTAGCATGTCTGCCCATTTATTGGTCCAGTGCTCGACGTAAGCGCGGTTGCCTACCAGTTCGTCAATCATCGCCTCCCGTTTCTGCTGGGTTGGGCGGTTGTCATTTCGGAACTGGATTAACACCTCGGGCGTGGGGGGAAGTCCGGTGATATCAATGTAAATCCGGCGACAAAATTCGTCGTCACTACACAGTTCACTGGGAAGGATCTTCATCCTTTCCAGCTTGTTGTAGACATGAGCGTCAATGTAATTGAATTCTTTGGGTGGCTTCCATTCAAATCCCTTTCGGTCTCCCATGACCGTTAATGTGGTTGCTGCGTAAGCACCTTCGTAACGCACGAGGACAGGTGCTTCGCCTCTCCGCAAGACACTCACGAGTCCGCCTTTTTCCTCCTTGATGATTTCGATATTACCACTTTCAACAAAAGCTTCTCGGGTGACGTCTCGGGTGGAACCATCCGCATAGGTTGCGACGACCTGGATTTGTTGTTTCAGGTTGGCGCGGGGGAGAATCGGGTTTTTGGGAAAGATTTCGATGCTTTGGACGCGCGGCGTTTTCTGGTTGAACGGAACGCCCTTGGCGATCCAATCACGGATAATTTCGTAATAAGCTTCACCCGGTTTTGTTAATTGACCACCTACATGTGGGATGGAACCCGAGGCTTTCAAGAGCATAAGGCTTTGATCAGGTGCGACTCGGTTAATTCGTCTAGCGGACAGGTCATCCGTAAAGCCGCGGTAATCAAAAATCGAGTCGTAGCCCCGAAGAGAAAGTTTAAAACCCCCTTTTCCGTCCTTGGAACCGTGGCAGGTTCCGGCCGTGCAGCCCAGCCGCGATAAAACCGGCTGCACATCCTTGATAAAGCTGGGTGTTTTTTTCTGGTTAAAGTTTTGCGCCGAGACGTTAACTTTAATATCTTTGCCAAGTACCCGGAATACAATTTCACCGGTTCCATTACCTTGAAGGGTGACGATTTTTTGATTGTTGATCGTTGTGAAGTCCGGTTTGCTGACTAGCGTTGCCATTCTGGTGAGGTCAACGGTTTGTCCATCGGTTGATTTCCCGGTGATCAACAGTTGCCGATAGCTAAAACGACCATTGAGATCCAATGTTGACGGACTGATTTCGATTTTATGAATAGCAATCCCCTGGGGAATCGTTTCCGGGGAATTGGAATCATCGGCAACCAGTTGTCCGTGTTGAACCAAGAACAAAGCCAAGGCGTATTGCAGAAAAAGTTTCATAGGAGTGATCTAGGTCTTGAATTTGATTTTGACTAGTTGGACGCGACTTCCAGTGGTGCTGGTGTTAGTGTTTGAGTCGTTTTTCCCGTTGCCACCTGGATGATATGGAGTTTCCCGTCAAATCCTCCGGCGACAACCGTTTTGCCGTCCGGTGAAAAATCGCAGGTAAACAAACCACCTTCTGGGACATCGATTTTGAATAGTTCTTTGCCATCTGCAACA
>JAZABE010000675.1:0-1816 GCA_036137535.1 Planctomycetota bacterium
GCTTCCGGTTCACCCGTAAACCCCCTATAATATTCGCTTTGAAAAACACCTGCAGCAACCGGCAAAAGACAGAAAGTCTTTCTTTTAAGGAGTCACCTCTTATGTCTTCGGACAAGTTTCTATTTACGAGTGAATCAGTAAGTATGGGTCATCCTGATAAATTGGCTGACCAAATTTCCGACGGCGTCTTAGATGCAATGTTAGCTCAGGACCCAAACAGTCGTGTTGCCTGTGAAACCATGGTGACCACCGGCATTGCCATTATTGCAGGTGAAGTCACAACCAAAGCCACGGTTGATTATCAGCAAGTGGTTCGAAATGTCATTCGAGAAGTCGGGTACACGGACGATGAAATGGGAATCTGTGCAGACACCTGTGCTGTGATGGTCTCATTAGATCGCCAGAGCCCGGATATTGCCCAGGGCGTTGACGAAAATGAAGGTTCTGGCAAATCGATCGGGGCCGGTGATCAAGGACTCATGTTTGGTTATGCCTGCAACGACACACCGGAATTGATGCCACTGCCAATTGCTTTGTCGAACCGCATCCTCAATCGGCTCAATGAAGCCCGATTCAACAAGGAAGTCGATTGGCTTCGTCCTGACAGTAAAAGCCAAGTCACTGTCGAATACGAGGGAAACAAAGTCGTTCGAGTCGATACCGTCGTCGTCTCGACCCAACATTCCCCGGATGTTTCCCATGAGGAAATCCAAGATTTTGTGATCAATACAGTAATTAAATCCTGCATCCCCGAGGAACTAGACCTGGGGGATATCACCTACCACATTAATCCAACTGGTAAGTTCGTCATTGGTGGGCCCCACGGGGACTGCGGCTTGACGGGTCGAAAAATCATTGTCGACACCTACGGTGGCTGGGGACGTCATGGGGGCGGAGCGTTCAGTGGCAAAGATTCCACCAAAGTGGATCGCAGCGCTGCCTACATGGCTCGCCATGTTGCCAAAAACATTGTTGCCGCCGGTTTAGCGGATCGATGCGAAGTCCAACTGGCTTATGCAATCGGCGTTTCAGAGCCAGTCAGCGTGCGAGTCGACACCCAGGGAACCGGAAAAGTCGACGAAGCCCAAATGGTCTCGGTCATCAAGGACACCTATCCACTGTCACCAGCCGGGATCATTGATTACCTAAAACTGCGGCGGCCGATTTTCCGAAAAACAGCAGCCGGTGGACACTTTGGCCGAGACGATGCTGATTTCACCTGGGAAGACACCACAAGTGCCAACCAACTTGCTGCCGCGGTAGACGCTGTTGCGGCGGGTTAAGATTTGGAATTTTTTCAATTGGCTTTTGCCAACTGAAAATATCGGCCAATCCACAGCCACCCGGGGTTTAGCGTCTTCGAGCAGCCCAGCTTGGTCGCAATGAAAACCGGGAACGTAAAACCAATCGTAGCCTTGCCCTACATCAGCGCAATCGACGGATCAAGCCAAGTGCCCGGTTGCCAACTCCTTGACCCGTTTGACCATCGAGAACAGTCCATTCCGGCGATTGGGACTGAGATGCTGGTTTAACCCAAACTGTCCAAAGATGTCCGACACGTCAAATTGAATCACCTCGGCCGCAGATTTTTCGGCAAAAGCGGCGACCAGGATTGCAACCAGCCCTTTCACAATCAGGGAATCACTATCGGCGACAATCCTGAGCTTGCCGCTGGTCGGTTCCAATTCAACCAGCAGCCACACCGTACTCATACACCCCTGAACCTGGTTTTCCTGAGTCTGGGTGCCCACCGGCATGGCCGGAACCTGTTTCCCCAATTCGATGATGTACTGGTAGCGTTCCTCCCAATCCTCGA
>JAZABE010000676.1:0-7581 GCA_036137535.1 Planctomycetota bacterium
AACGGTATAGATAAGGCCTAGATCAACAATATTCACGAAAAGCTCCGGATCGATCACCTCTTTCAAAGCCTCCCGGACTTGTTCCTCCGTCAAACCAGTTTCCGTTTCCAACGAACCGTTTGCAGGACTCGCCGATGCAGAGTCCCCTGTTTGATCTGAAGCCTGGAGTTCCGAGTTTGAATCGTCATTTATTTGGTCGTCGTTCATGCTCTCTTTGTTTTACTTTCCAAAAGATTATCCAGTTTCGATAACACCCGATTGGTTCATTGATTGAGGCGAACCAGAACTTCGTCCCCTTCCACTTTGACTTCGTGGCAGCCAGTCGGCTGGGTGGCCGGCATTTTCGTCGCTTTCCCATTGCGGACATCAAACGTCGCACCATGTCGAGGACAGGCGACCTCAAATCCGGCAATGGAACCATCACACAAGGTACCGCCATCATGGGTACAAACATCGTCAATGCAATAGATCGACTTGTCAATGCTGATCAGCAGCACCAACTGTTCCTGCACCTCAACCAATTTCATTTCATTCTCGGTCAATTCGCTTGTCTTCGCAACAACCACAAATTCATTCATGACTACCGTCTTTTAACTTTTCGTTGTTAAGGTGACGCTGGCTATCTCGAACGGTTTTTTTCTGAATGTTTTTTACAAAAGCAGAAGTCAGATCCACCTCTGACTGGTTGGCGATGCAAATCAATACAAACAGGATATCGGCTATTTCATCTGCCAAATTCGAATCATTCTCACCCAGTTTAAAACTCTGATCACCAAATTTGCGTGACATGATCCGTGCTAATTCCCCGACTTCCTCAACGAGCTGTGCGAGGTTGGTCAACGGGGAAAAATACCGCACCCCGACTGACTCGATCCACGAATCGACTTTTTGTTGAGCCTCCTCAATCGTGATTCCGGCCTCTTTGACGTCAGAATTTTTTAATGGCAAGTTTAAATCCGGATTAAATAGATTGCTTGATTCGGCGATAACTCTCAGTTTCTGAAACGCACGCCCCGGTCGATCCCACTGGATATTTGAGAAACCGCGTCATGCGGATGCAAGCTCTCCAGGTGACAAACTTCGAAATGAAAACTTGAAACGATGGCCAGATCATCCAGTGCATACCGGATACGACGTGCTGCGTCTTCACAAAACATTAGGTTCGCACCATTCAAACGAGCAAACTGCTGTTCGTCCGCTCGTTTGACTGCGGCCTGGACCGGTGTATTCAATGCCGTTTCGATTTCCGTAATCAATAACTCAATAGGAAACTGGGCCTGGTCACCCGACAATTTCACAGTAACGTCAACATGACTTCGTTGGCTATGCGGAGTGGCCAAGGAACCATTTTCTTCCAACCACGACCGGACACCAGAAATGGATAACCAACGGTGACTGTCAAAGTCCGATTCAAATTTTTCGCATAACAGTTGCCGGGATAGTGATGCCGAGCAGGGACAGGTACTGGAATAGGTAACACGGCATCCAACCCGCAAATCAAATTCTTCACCGTCGAAACTCGCCTCGATTCGAATCGGGTAATGACGCCAGCCGCTGATTTCGCTTTTCAACGCCATTTGGCGTAGCGGCAGCTTAAACTCCAGGGCAACATGGGCAGACTCACTCATCGATTGATGAGAATCGACCAGTTGAGCTAGGAGATTTTTCAGTAAAGGGACGCTGATAATTTCGGAATCAAGGGTTCGTTGAAGTTCCAGAAAAAGCCGAGACATGTGGATACCTTTAGCCGCCTCGTCCACCAAGTCAACCTTGACATCCGCGTGGGCTGGCAGTGAGAGCACCTGGTCTTCACAGTTTTGGACCTTAACCATTAATTCGATGTTCGCCATTCCGACACGATCGATCTTACCACCGATCTCGGGGGTTCCATCAGAGGCAATATCAGGCAGGATTTTCTTTGATTTGGAAGACATTGAAGATGTTTTGGGTTCCATCTCAGGAACAGTAAATTCCGAGTTTGGCATTGTGCGTACGGTTTCCTTGATTATTTGATGGCGAATTCAACTGGCGGCCAACCCCCTCATTCTACAAAAATCCGCTACCATCGCTAACCGTCGTCAGCAGCCAATTCAACGGCAAAACCCTATCGTTTTCCGACGCAAACCGAACCTCTGGACGGGAAAAAGTCACAAAAAAAACCCGGCCAAAGTGAATTGGCCGAGCTGGACGGAGAAGACAGTCGTTATTACCGAATTGGCCTAGAAGCCAAGCCCGGCAAACACGCCCTCTTGTGCCACAATCGCTGGTTCGCAAACAGTACCAAATGCCCTCAAGTCGAAATTGGCAACTGATGGGATAAACACAGGTTGTCCAATCCCGTTAGTGGATCCATCAAGTTCGACAATAAAGTCTGCAGGTGCTCCTGGATTTCGCAAGGCAGCCGGGAGAACAAAGAAGTTGTTGGACATGGCAATGCACACTCGGCCCAGGGTCGAATTGTCGACCAACATATCCGCCACTGACAGGTTGGCTGAAATTGAATTGCTGACGGCCATGATATCCAACAGGCCCCCGGAGGTTCCAGAGATGTTGTTCGTCGTCCTCATAAAGGCTCCGAACGTTCCATTCTGACTCATATTGTTATTTTCAAGCCGGGTAGAAATCCTGGAATTGTCACCACCAGCATTAACGTTCAACCCAGCAAACCCATTAGCATTCATGAAGTTCGACGTCATCACCAGGAGCATCTCCGAGGTTCCAAACGTATCGAGGTCAACGGCGTTGAAACCGGAGCCGGTCAATGTATTGCCAAGACCAGTCAGCACAGATCTGGAATCACCGCGAGCTGTAAATTCGATGGCATTTCCAGCTGCACCGGCAATAGTGCTGGACGCAAGTTGGACTTTGGCCATTTGGGTTCTGGAGAGATCGAAATCAATTCCGTCATCCACAGAACCTAGAATGTCTGCCCGGGTAATATTGATATTGGAGATCGTTGTGTTGTTCGACCCCAAGTCAAAGAAGATTCCATCACCAGCTGTCCCCGAAATCACAACATCGGTAACATTCACATTGAGCAAGGCATTCCTGTCGTTTCGGCCGAAGATTGCTGAATCTGTGGGGGCAGCTCCTGTAGCCGTAAACAAAACATTACTGATATCAGCGTTGATACTAGAAGTTGCCCCACCTCCATGTTCAACAAGAAGGCTAACCGCGTGTCCACCAAGGTTGCCATTGGCGTTCATATTGAGCAAACCCGTGGATTGAGCAATCACAACGTTATGACTGGCTCCGCTATCGGCAACGATGCGAATTCCATCATCGTTGTTGTTACTGATCGATCGGTTGTCGATAATCGATGTATTCATCACCGTTAAGGCGTTATTCGCTCGGGCAAGAAGACCAACACCATTGTTGTTTAGGAAAGTATTGCGAACTTCCAGGTTTTGAGTCCCGACATTCAGGACGGAATTAACCCCGGCTCCCGCTCCGGTACCGTTACCGGAAATTGCATTGCTGACGTTATCCAAGACCCCAATAAAGACGTTGTCTGCGGGTCGCTGGTTACGAAAGTCGATAAGTTGAATACCGCTTCCAATGTTGTTGGCAATCGTGACATCAAGGAAGTCAACATCTCCCCGGGCATCGTTGATCTTGATACCTGAACCGCCATTGGTCGAGCTGACGGGTCGAAGAAATACCCAGTTCGAAGGTCCATCAGCATTGGTAAAGCCATTGAAGTTCATACCATGTCGGGCATTGCCATTGGTCGTGTTATCCACGAAGAAAAATCTCGCTCCATCATAAAGCGACATATTCAGGCCATCCTGGATATTCAGCGAAAAGTTGTTATCGGCAAAGATAAACTCGCTGGTCGGATCCAGAGCTCGGTTTATGTTGATACCGTCCTGCCCAGAACGGTTGATCGTATTATCTCTAAAGTTCCAATCGCCCTCGATAATATCCAGTGTAATTCCATTGAGTGTTGCCCGCCTAATGATCGTATCTTCGATGGTGCCACCGTCGAGATTTTCCGAAAGGCCAACACCTAGGATACCGTGAGTCATGTTGACCCCATCTCCATCAAGCACCAGTCCTCGAACCACGTTTCCGTGTGCGAGTGTCACGGCAGCCCCACCGTCATTGGTAACCCGGCCACGTCGTCCATCAATTTCGTTGGTCAAAATAAACCCGCCAAACTGGGTCTGGACAATATGCTGAACACCAGCGCCCAGAAGTTGTTGACGGTCTTTAAGCACAATACCGTTGCTTTGGTTCAAAAATGTACCATCACCATGCCACACGAAAATAACATCATCCGGTGAAGACACGGCTTCGCCAGCCGCCAAGTTGTCAAACCTGAACTCGAAGGTACCATCACCACCGGGGTCCACGCTGTTGTCAACATGAATCACATTGTAAGGCAAGCCTGTGTTGGGGTTGATTGCCAGGATCAAATCTTGATTGAATCTTGAAACATGGGCCTGACGCCGCGTTTTTTCAAGGTCTCGCCCGGTTACGCCGTAATCTTGGTCGCCACCCATTCCACCAAAGGTCCAGCCCACCTGAACGAATCCGGTTGCATCAAATCGATCGTCATAGGTGAATTCACCACTCAGAATCATCGAGTTGACGGCACGGAATGAAGTTCCCACTCGGATCCCGGAAAAAACATCAACCAGGGGCGACTTGTATTGATAACCACCAACCTGGAACGATCCGTTGTACATGGCGAATAACGGGGGTCTGAAATTCAGCGTCGCGTCGAATCCCTGTAAAGCACTATCGATACCAGCTTGCAACACAATGTTATGGTTTAAAAAAGCATTCTGACCAGTTGGATCTCCTAAGGTGAAATCAGTACCTCCAACCGGAAAATAACCGTTACCGGTCAAGTCAAACATTGGTGTCTTGAGAGCACCGTTGACTGCAAACTGGTGAACCGTATGCCCAAAGTTCCCTTGTCGGTCGTTATCTGAATCAAACCAAAGGCCAACCACGACATCTGAATTGGCAGCGTCGATCGAATAGGCCCGCTCGATACCCCGGTTGTAAAAGAAACCGCCGGTGTCCAATCCCAAGTTCAGGTTCGCCTCTCCAAGCCATCTGCCGTCCAACGAGTCTTGCCAAAGACGGGATTTCCCGCCCAAAGTGGCAAATGACCCCCGGTAGCCCAAGCCATTGTCGGCGAGATTAATCTCAGCCCACATCCGTCCCGGCAACCACTCACCGGGAGAAAACGAGGTTGAAAACGGTGTCCCGGTGGCGTCAGCCGACGGTACCGTATTAGTTAAAGGATCAACCGTATCCAACAGTGTTTGAGCACGGCCATTTCCGACCAAACCCAATACAAGGAAGCTGATTGCTATCAGTTGCCAAAACGCTTTCATCGAAGTCTCCCGGGGGCGCTGTCCAAACACCCGACTGTCTAATCTTCTCCGTAAAGATCGCACCCACGGGTACGAAAAATACACGTTATAGACTCCATCGACTCCACATATTCGTAACCATTAGAAATTCCCGTATAATTGGATTAATTCGCAAAGTTTAACAATGATCCGATAGCACTTTTGTGCTTGCATCTGTTCAAAAACCGAATATTTCTTGTATTATTGCATCCGCCCGACCCGAGGAATCAAAGCATGAAAGTAATCAACCATCAATCCGTTGAGATCAACCCAGTGGATATGGAGGGCGCGGTCGGCTGCTCCATGAGACAACTAGTCAGTGAAGCCGACGGTGCGCCCAATTTTTCCATGCGCCAATTTGAGGTGGAACCCGGTGGCAACACCCCCCTGCATAGCCACCCTTATGAACACGAAGTGTTCGTGCTCCAAGGGGATGGCATTGTGATGGAGGGTCCCCGGGAAAGACCGATCAAAAAAGGGGATGTCGTTTATGTGGCTCCTGATGATCTCCATCAATTTAAGAACTCGGGACAAGAGCCTTTACGCTTTCTCTGCTTGGTCCCCAATGATTTTGCCAGCAAACCAATTAGCTGCGCAGTTGATTCCGGTAACACGTGATAACCCAGAACAATGGTAGTCGGTCGACTTGCTCCTTCTCCAACTGGAGCTCAACATCTGGGAAATGCCCGCACGTTTTTGATCGCATGGCTGTCCATACGAAGTCAAAACGGTCACCTGATTTTACGCATTGAAGATATCGATTCTCCCCGAGTTAAACACTGGGCGATTCAGCAAGCCATTGAAGACCTAAGTTGGCTCGGTTTGCACTGGGACGAAGGCCCGGGACCAACGGCCCAGAGTCAACGCTACATCCAATCTCAAAGGCTGGATCTCTACCTCACAGCTCTGGAAAAATTAAAAAAAGCAGAAGCCATTTACCCCTGCACCTGCTCACGATCGGATGTCGCCAATGCAGCCAGCGCTCCCCACGAACTAAGCGATGCGCCAGTCTATGGCCGCACCTGCTTCCACCGCCACTCCAAAGATGCGTTAAAGCTTCAAGAAGACTACTCCTGGCGATACCGGTCCACTCAGGAACCGGTCCACTTTGTCGACGGTTTCAAGGGAAGTCTCCAGGCCAACATCGCTACGGAATTGGGAGACTTTGTTGTTTTTAAAAGCGATCGCTCGCCGTCGTACCAATTATCTGTAGTGGTTGATGATAATGCCATGGGCATCAACGAAGTCCTGCGAGGTGAGGACCTTGTCCAAAGCACGTTTCGCCAAATTGCACTTTATGATTTTTTTGGATGGAAGCCTCCCCACTTCATCCATGCACCCCTGGTGGTCGGACCCGATGGTCGTCGATTGGCCAAGCGGCACGGCGATACCAGAATCAGTTATTTTCGAGAAAAAGGGGTTAAGCCCGAACGCATTATCGGATTGCTGGCTCATTCGCTTGGGTGGCTGGATCAACCCCGGGAAGTCTCAGCCGCCGATCTGATCACAGGTTTTAGCTTGGGCACCATTCCCGACAGACCCTTTGTTTGCGGTAACGCTGAATTGGAATGGCTGCTGAAGTAGGCTCAATTACAGCAGTGGCCGTGCAACTTCTCCAGGCTAACTGGACTGGTCGAATTTGTTTCTCAAAACCGAAATAATCTCTCGCGGCACAAAACGAGCCAGCTTTTCGTCATCTGCAACGGGTGTAATCTGCTTAAGCAAGGCACTCGAAACATGAGCATATTCTTCGTCTGCCATCAGAAAAATGGTTTCAATGGTTGGGTCAAGTTGTCGGTTGGCCATTAACATAGTGAATTCACCAGCAATATCCGTTAACGGGCGAACACCCCGAATCATGACACGGGACCCACACTGGCGTACAAAATCAACCGCCAGATCCGAAAACGTCTTAATTTCAACGTTCGGCAGGTTCTTCGTGACCATTTCCAACAGGTCCAATCTTTCCTGGGGTGTGAACAGTGATTTTTTTTCCACGTTGACACCCACCCCAACTATCAAATGGTCGACGATCTGTGAGGCTCGCTGAATCACATTGAGATGTCCAAGAGTGACCGGATCAAAAGAGCCGGTGTACACCGCGGTTGTTCCTGTCATGAATGTTAAACCCTAAAAAAAGAAGTCTTCGGCAGCCCGTTCGCCAGGCGTTTGCGAACCGCTTGATCTACTTGTCACTTTATGGAACACGTCA
>JAZABE010000677.1:0-6898 GCA_036137535.1 Planctomycetota bacterium
GAACAAACCATTGAGGTGTTCCTGACTTGCAACCTGTTTTGCGATCTCCCCGCTCATTAGATAATTGGCATGAAGGGTGCGATCAAGCAGTTGAGCTTCCAGGTTGCTCCCCAGAGTCGTCTCGGCCAACAGTGTCAAGTCAATGAGCAATGCATTTACTGGGTAATAGTTATCTCGCTCCTCCATCAACAGGTCAAACGATGCCTGGAGTTTTTGGTTCGCTAACTCGGTCTCCCCTGCAACCACGGCTTTGGCCCCATCGACGACCAGTTTCGAAAAGTAAACTTCATCGAGGTTACTGGAGTAACGGAGTTGACGCGTTAAAAGCTGGATTTGCAAGTAGCAATAGCCTAATGCAAAAAAATCCTGGACAGACTCCTGAGGCAAGCCAGCCCCATCGCATGCACCTTCTGTGGGTTCCGGGAAAATGGCTGAGATGATCTCATCTCGACATTTTTTTCGGCGAACCAATTTTCCTCCTTCGTCTTTGACGCGTTGGGCAAAACCGGTCTGCAACTCAGAGTCACTGGTTGTCGGGCAGGCAAAGAGATAACCTTGGCAGTTTTCCGGAACTTCAAAAGTCCGGATCCAGGTGGGAAGGGAGCTTGCATCTGAAATCAGCTGAGGATGCCATAGCGCCGTCCAGTTAGCCAACAAGCTATCTGCGTCATCGCCCTCGTGGTGAACCGGGAAATCCTCGAGGCTATGACAGGTCAAAAGAATGGCGAGTTTCTCAAATTTCATCCGATTAGCCATCTAGATCAAAGCGTCCCATAAGCCCAAATGTCGTGAATTGAGAGGTCAGATTCTGATCCTTCCCTATTTCCGGCCATTTTCACTAGTTTACCGGAGCAATCTGCCACCCCTGAGAAATCCGTCAAGGATTGGATCGGGCGAAAAAAGGCGATTAAGCTGTCCAAATCGTGACGAAAACGCGGATTTTAACACGCATACCAGTTAGCAACAACGGATTCCCGGGTATTGGTTTCAGCCAACTCAAAATAATTGACACAAAAACATTCGGTCTTGTAGAGTAAACTAATATTTAATTATTACCTGCTCATCATAATTAGCGGCATTTCTTGTCGCAACGAAATAGGCAGATAACTAAAATCTAATGTGAAAAGAAATCGATTGTACGGCGCATGAAGTTTCCTATTTTCACATCGAAGCGGCAATTCTCGAGGAATTAGATGGCCAAAGTTCAAGCAGTTTGGGGAATTGATATCGGTCAATGCTCGCTCAAGGCACTTCGTTGTGTCCCGGGCGACAATGGCGAAGTGATCGCTGATGCCTTTGACTTTGTTGAATATCCAAAAATCCTAAGTCAGCCCGATGTCGATCCGGAAGAACTCGTTAGCGAAGCGCTGCAGCAGTTTCTCTCCCGCAATAATGTCAAGGGTGACAAGGTTGCGGTTTCAGTCACTGGGCAAGCTGGACTTTCCCGTTTTTTTAAGCCCCCCCCAGTCGATCCGAAAACCCTTCCGGATATCGTCAAGTATGAGGCCAAGCAGCAAATTCCATTTCCTCTGGAAGATGTGATCTGGGACTACCAGCAAATTGGCGGCACAGAGGTCGACGGATTAATCGTCGATGCCGAAGTTGGCTTGTTCGCGATGAAACGAGAAGCGGTTTACCGAGCCTTACAACCCTTTACCGACGCGGGCATCGAGGTCGATTATATCCAATTGTCCCCGCTTGCCGGATTCAACTTTGTCATCAATGACATTCTTTCTGATGTCAGTCCCGACATGGAAATTGATCCGGAAAACCCCCCAGAATCCCTGGTCTTGCTGGCCTTGGGTACCGAAACGACTGATCTGGTAATCACGAACGGGGTGAACTTGTGGATTCGAAACATCCCGATCGGTGGCAATCACTTCACCAAACAGCTTTCTCGCGAACTCAAGCTAACGTTTACCAAGGCAGAACACCTCAAGAGAAACACCCGGCAAGCCGCGGACCCCAAAACGTTGTTCCAGGCAATGCGGCCTGTCTTTAATGATCTCGTGACCGAGATCCAAAGATCGATTACCTATTTCCGTGGAAACAACCGAAACGCCAAAATCGGCCGAATGGTCATGGTCGGAAACGCTGCAAAACTCCCGGGCTTGCGGCAATACTTGATCAAAAACTTGGCGACTGAAATCGTGAAGTTCGATAAATATCCAATGCTGGAAGGCGATGTCGTGGTGAACCAGAAAACGTTCACCGAGAACATTTTAACGTTCAATGTTGCTTATGGTTTATGCCTCCAAGGTCTTGAAGAATCGCGGATTGAAATCAATCTGCTGCCCCAAGAATTTTTGACAGAAAGGCTGATCCGGGCCAAAAAACCCTGGGCCCTCGCGTCACTCGGTGCGGTAATGGTCGGCTTGACCTGCTCCCTGCTGTTTACGGCAAACGGCTGGTGGAAAGTCAACGAAAACCGGCTCGTCGATGGCAAGTCTTGGAAAGACAGTTTCAGCGAAGTGGACCGTGTTTCGAAAACCAGCAAGTCCTACATTGATCAAGACGGCGAGTTGACCAAGCAACAAGGCCAGTTTGCTGCCTTGAACACAGAACTGACTCAAAGCAAAGAACCGTTCCGGCTTGCATCGGAGATCTATTCTGCTGTCTTACAGGCATTTCCCGAGGGTGAGAAAACCAAAAAAGGTGAACCCTTTAATCCTTTAACGATGGATTATGCTGATCGCGAGACGATCATCATCGAAGATTGGGAGTGGATTGACTATGACAAAAAAGGTATGCAGGCGTGGTACACCAGCTACTCTGGAGATCCTAAGTTTGGTGTTCCAAATGAATTTGAGGAAACGAGGTCGGGTGTAGTCGATCCCAATCAACCTCAAAACGAAATCGAGGAGAAGGCTGAAGGGGGCAACAAGGCCAAGAAAAAGGGCGCGGATAAGAAAAAGCAAGAAGACAAACGCCCCGAAAACGCCGGCCGTGTCCTCGTCATGAATTGTTACCACGACCACAACGACTTGGTGAAATATCCAGATGCCAGTCAACGAGAACGGGGTTATGTAAAAAACAGACTGATTCAAAAATTACTCTATGGCAAATTCAAATTCAAAACCAAGGATTTCGATGCCCAAGCAGGAGTTAATCTGGAAGAAAACACCATTACAGTAGAATCCCATTTGTTCACCCAAGACACGGCCCTGATTTATCGAGTCTCCGCTGGTGGAACCGCGATTGGTGGTTTGGAGAATGGCTCCCTGTACTACGTGCGAGAAGTGTCTGGAGACACCTTCAAATTATCCACGACGCGAGAAGCGGATGACGGCAAGGGAAACGTGGTGGACTTAACCACCGCTGGCACAGGAAATCACTCATTCAACGAAGAGCTGACTTACGATCTCCTCGGAGTAAAATACCCCGTATTTATCGGCTCGATTTCAGAAGAAATCGAAATCCCGAATCCCTACTACGCAAGGTTTTTTGAAACCGGTGACATCCCGGATAAAGACCCAGCCGATTGGACCGCCGAAGAAAAGAGAAAATATTCCGAAAGCTGGTTTGTGAAGCGGTTCAAGTTTCGCCTGGAAATTGCTTGGGAACCGACGCTGTTTACCGACCGGCAGATCCGCTATCAAGAAAAAGAGGCGGCCGCGAAAAAGGCAATGCCGAAAGGGCAACAACCGGCCCCAAAAAATGACGGGAATCAAAACGATCCCAAGCAACCGGCAAAAAAACAACCGGCAAAAAAACAGCCGGCAAAAAAGCAACCGGCCCCAAAAAATGACGGAGATCAAAACGATCCCAAGCAGCCGGCAAAAAAACAGCCGGCAAAAAAACAGCCGGCAGAAAAGGGTAGCCAACCGGGGAAAAACTAATCCCGCACTGGTATTATAGAAAACATCATTCACTTTAATTTGGCTTCAAAATGGAAAAACTGAAACCTTTGCTCTCAAACCTCAAAGCCCAAGGATTTTGGATTTTTTGTGGAGTCGCGTTGATTGCCTGCGTCACCGTTTATTTTATGACCAATGGCAAGCTTGATGCAGAAGCCAAGCAGGCCAGCGCCAAGATCTCAACGGCGATAACCACCGCCAAAAGCTTGGCAACTGCCGGTGTCAGCGTTGACCCGAATGCCGAAGAGGGCCAAGGGCAAAAAGCTCACCCCAATGACACAACGATTGCTGAAATGAAAAAGGTTGTGATTGCCTCCGCGGAAGCAACTCGACAAGCCTGGAAGCAAAAGTATGAGTTGCAGTCGAAGTTTCAAGTCTTTGACAAAGCGACGATTGACGAACCCAGAGTCAATTTCAGAAAATTCCTGCCAGCTGAAAAAAATGCCTTCACCGACAGTGAAGAAGGTCTGCTCGAAGAAAACGTCCGCACGAACTACCGGGATAAAATCCGCAAAGAACTCCCCAAATTGGCAGCCCTGACGCGATCGGTCTGGAAGCCAAACTACGACAAAAAAGAACGAAAGCCCGAAGAAGTTGTCATCTGGTCTGAGACCAACCAGGAATTGTGGGACAGTCGATTCACCAATTTTGCCTCGGAATGGAATTTCCAGGCAGCTGACTCGGGTTCCAATATGCCCAAGACCCTCCAGGTGCTCTACACCACCGAGGATCTTTGGTTATTGAGGTCGATTCTAAAAGACGTTATTGCCAAAACGGTGTTTGACAAGGGCGATATTTTTGCCAACGACTTGTCCGTTATCAAACAGATTGATCATATTCTCATTGGCAAGGTCGCCCAGCCATCACAAGAAGGGCAGGCAGGACAAGGCGGGGGCGCCATGATGGGCAGTGGCGGGTCCGGCAGCAGCAGTATGATGGGAATGAGTTCGATGGGAGGCGGAAACGGGGCTGCCAAGAAAGGGGCCAAACAAGATGACTCACTCGATCCCATCACAGGACGCTACGTCGACAACCAGGGTAACGACATTCCGGCCAAAGACTATCGCGCGTTATACGGTAAAAAAGGGCCGGTCGACAACAAAAAGACCCACTGGAAAATCGCCAAACGGGTCAAGGTTCGCATCGGCCTACAGATGGATTCGCGTGAAATCCAGAGTTTTTTGGCCAATTGTGCGAACGCCACTTTTCCAATCCAAGTTGTTTCGCTTCGTGTCAACAAACACACCGCTTCGAAACTGAAGGGAGCCGGTAGCAAAGGGGGATCCCAAAGTGGTTCCGGGATGAGCTCCGGTCAAGGCATGAGCAACGATGCGGAAGACCGCGCCGGGGATCTGGCAGCCGGCGGAGGCAGTGGTGCCGGAACCGCGCCCGGTGCTGGAAGCGGGATGTCGGGTGGAAAAAGTGGAATGAGAAGCGGAAACCAGACGATGGCAGAAGACGACGAAGGTTACACGCAGCCGGTCGAAATTTACGGTTACATTTACATCTACAACAAAGTCGACAATACAATGTTCAATATCTGGGAAGAAAAACCAACCAACCCCTAGGATGGGTTCGTTGTTAGACTCAGGACTCATTGAACCCAATATCGCTGGCACTTAGCCGCTGGCACTTAGCCGCTGGCACTTATTCGGAGAACGCAAATGGCAAAAAAACCAAAACTGAATTTAAGCGGGGCGGGCCTTAAGAAACTCGCATTGGACCACTGTGAAAAATTGGTCTTTGGTGTTTGCGCGGCTGTCTTGGTCCTGCTTGCCTACGGCGGTTATCAAAAGCCGGTTTTTGACGACAGCAAAGAAAATCCCAGCAAATTGTTACAGATGGCCCAAAGGTCCAAGCAAAGGATTGATTCTACGACTTGGGCCAATGACTCCCAAAGCGAGCTCAGTTTTGCCAAGTACCGTGTTTCCGACAACACCGTCCTCGAACGGGTCAAAAGGCTCAACGGCATTCTTCTCGATTCGTCTGCCTACCCCACTTTTCCACCGGGTGAAATTTCCCTGTCGGCCAAACCCAAGCGGGCCAAGCCGGAAATCCTGGCCGCAACGGATATCCGTGCCCAATTTTCCTGGCAGCTGTTTGCCTTACAACCCGGAACCGGGGGTAGCAGCCAAATCAACGACGGGGCCTGGGCTCTGGAGGAAGAAAAAAAAGAACCGAAAGGTGCCAGCCAAGACAACCAAAATAACCGAGGAAGCAGTAGTTCTTCGTCCAGCATGATGGAAGAGGAAGAAGACCCAGAGGACAATGAAGGCGGCGAAAGGGAAAATGAAGGCGCCGGAATGTCAGGCGGCGGCAACGGCAACATGTCTGGCCAAAACAAGTCCAAGGCACCCGCAAACGCCAAAAGAGCGGCCGAATCCATGCTGGCTGAATTAGAGGGTGTTCCAGTCGACGGCAAGATTCCTTTTGGATATGACGAGGACAGTGAAAGCGATATAAAGCCCTCGGTCTTACGACGGCCTTGCGTTTGTGTCACCGCACTGGTGCCCTTCAAGGAACAGCTAAAGCGATATGAAACCGCCCTCAAAGGGACGCGACGATACGATCCTGCCGATGATTTCCCAAAGTACATTGGCTTGGTCATTTCACGCCGCATTGATGGTGGTGAATGGAAAGAAATCACCCAAGAGGTCCAACGTTTCAGCAAACGGGCAACATCACTCTACTACCCCAGTCTCGTGAGTGACGATCAATTTGACCCGTTCTTAAACGCAGCGATCCCAACGTTTTTGAATTCAGATTTTGACAATTTTGTCATGCACCCCAAGAGTGGCCTGCGGAACTTTCTCTCCGATGGAACCGAAGATCAAGAAAGCTCGAACTCTTCTCAAAAGACCTCAAAATCCTCGCAGCCTGCGAACTTTGAAGATTTCGAGGACCCAGACGAAGACGACCCGGAAGGGGACGAAAACAAGACACTGGAAGCATCCCTAGCCTACCCGACCGTGGAAAATGCACCCGATTTCAAACAGGTTCGCTTCTTTGACCTGTTGATCGACAAAACAATCAAACCGGGT
>JAZABE010000678.1:0-3941 GCA_036137535.1 Planctomycetota bacterium
GGCATCGCTTATTGTGAAGCTCCGAATTACAACGACCCAATGCCGGATGAAAATCGTTGCCGGGCGGGATGGTACGCGATTCAAAATGCTTTGGCCCGCTTAGACGGCGCAAGTCGTGTTGAACAAGCCTTAATTCAGGCGCTGCGAAAACGGTTTTCGAGTTCCCCAGTGGAAGACCGGACGCGGCTGAACAAGGCTTATGCCGACGCAATGGCCGGCGTTTGGGAGCAATACCCCGAAGATGCGGATGTTGGCGCGATTTACGCTGAGTCAATGATGCAGTTAAGGCCTTGGCAGCTTTACTCGAAGAACCGAGAGCCCAAAGACGGGACTTTGAAAATCCGTGAAGTATTGGAAAAAGTCATGAAACTGGATCCCCGGCATGCGGGCGCAAAACACCTATACATTCACGCTGTCGAGCCCAGCAGTCGACCGGAAGATGCTTTGCCGGCAGCCCGGGGGTTGAATGACTTGGTTCCAGCCAGCGGGCACCTGCTCCACATGCCCTCTCATATCTACATTCAAACCGGTCATTGGCAGGAAGCGATCGATCAAAACGTCAAGGCAGTTCAAAGCGACACTCGGTATCGCCAGCTATCGCCAGAACAATTAATTCAATACGGTTACCAGGCGCATAACGCCCATATGTTGGCATTCGCCGCGATGATGGTAGGTCAAGAGAAGACGGCGATGAAATACGCCCGAAAAATTTGGGCGATCATACCACCCGACCAAATGGAGCAGAAAGGGCCATCGATTGACTTTACCTTTATGTGTGTCTACGACGTCCAGAAACGGTTTGGGCGCTGGGATCAAATCTTGGCTGAGCCTCAGCCACCCGAGTTTTTACCGTTGACCACCGCTTATTACCACGCTCATCGGGCAGTTGCCTTCGCGGCTAAAAAGCAAATTTTCGAAGCGGAAAAAGAGTTTTCACTTTTTCTGAAAGTCAAATCAGGATTCCCGGAAGACAAGCCGGCTGCTGGAGCAATCAACCACCAAGTGCTTAAAGTGGCTGAGCAATTTGTTTTGGGCGAAATTGCACTGCATCAAAAAGATTGGGATGCGGCCATACATCATCTAAAACGATCTGCAAAAGTGGAGGATTCTTTGCGTTATGCCGAACCTCCCTTTTGGCTGCAGCCTGTACGTCACGCACTGGGGGCCGTTTATATGAAAGCTGGCAGGTATCGGGAAGCCGAACAGACGTATCGTAAAGATTTAGAGATATGGAAAGACAACGGCTGGTCACTTTATGGCTTGAGTCAATCTCTTAAAAACCTGGAAAAAGGCAAGGAGGCTGAAGAGGTTTTGCAAAAATTCAAAACGATCTGGAAAAATGCGGATGAGTCGATTTTGACAACGAGTTGCAAGTGTATTGAAAATCTAAAAAAACCAATGGCGAAAGAACGCGAAAATGGCAAGCCACGTTGAAACTTAGAGTGAATGTCGTTGGGCGGTTGGTGCTTGAAATACTTAATCATGGTAGTTGGCAATCGCGGCTAGACGCCACGGTTTTTCAAGAACAGACCTAGATGAGATCCTGGATCAGTAACGTTGTTGCAGGACGGCCCCTTGCCGAATTAACTGCCAAGCCCCGCCAGCCAAACCAAAAGTCCAATCACAATTAGACAGGCCGCGACAGCACCGAAGAACCCTAAGACATCCGAGCGACGAGGTTTCAAGGCTTCGAAATCAGTGCCGGGGAAAAGTCGTTGATCCTCGAAGCGTTTTGGGTTTTGATAGGACACTTCTAGGTTTTGCCGATCCGTATCGGGGTTGGGGTCGACTTCTGTTTTCATTTTTACATAGTAACGATCGAGTGCAGCCTGGCTATTACGCCGGGTTAGGTAACTGGCAACCAGTAAAACCAAAAAAGGCAGTAAAACTCGCGTGGGTAGGCGCAGGGATTCAAGGGTGGCCTTAGACAGGTTGGTCAAATCAATGCCCAGGTAGGAGTAAACCAAAAAGTCAAGTTTGAAAAAACCTTGCCCTTCGAGTTTGCCGACATGTTTCCGGGTCACGATTTTTACCGGGCCTTCGGTGGTTTGTCTGACTAGTTGAAGCGAAAGGTTGTCTACCGGCTGGACTCCGCCGGTGAAAAATATTGATTTCCCTCCCGAGTTGAGAGTGAGTTCGATAAGATCCCCGATGGAACCAGCGGGGGGTTCCGGGCCAATTCGATCCAGTAACTCTTGGTTATTTAAGGCTCTGGCTTGCCGGTTTGCTTCCAGCCAGGCATCATGTTTGGCGACATCGGCAGCCGTCGCTGGCCGGGTTACGGTTTTGGTGACGAGATGCGTTGTCAGCGTGTAATTGGGATCGTGGCGGACGCCCGGTATCAACACTGGAATCAAAACCGGGAGAATAAAAAAAATCAGCGCCGAGAAGCCGATCGTCATCCAGACAGCGGTGCGATTGGTCCTTCGCCAAAACATTCCCATCCAGAAGGGGGCGGCAAACAGGATTGGCAGTTCAATAGCAAGTGTAAATTGAGCAAACACATCGGCCATGGTGATTGCCACGGTTGAAGCTCCCAGGATGATTGTGACCCCTGTCAAACGGGCCACTCTCAGACACTGGGATTCTGTGGCTTGTGGATTAATGTAAGGGGTGTAGATATTTCGGGTGATCAGGGCTGAGCTGACAATCATGTAGGCATCGGCTGAACTCATCATGGCGGCCATCAGACAGGCTAGCATAAGCCCAACGAGCCCGAGGTTCAGCGGTCCGAGGATTTCTCGGGCAGCAATCCCCCAGACCAGGTCTGGGTCTGCTGCCAATTCGGCATTGCCTGCCAAAAGGGCTAGCGCAATTAAGGCAGTCATCGCCCATCCCACGGTGCAAAGCCGTTTGAGAAAATTGCCGACGACCAAACCGATACGGGCCTCGCTTTCGCTTTTGGCAGAACCTCCACCGGTTGCGATAAAGTGGGGTTGAACAACGATGCCGACCAGTGCCAGTACGGTGAGTGCGACAATGTATTGCAGTGGGAATTCTCCCGCACTCGGCCCAGAAAATAGATTGAAATAATCTGCAGACACTCTCTGGTGCAATATGGTAAATCCGTCCAGAAAAGTCTGGGATTCCGGATCGCCAAACTCTTTGACCAGTTCCCAAAGCCCAAAAGGTATCAGTAAAACACTTAATAGGATGATAAATACACCCTGGAGCAGGTCTGTCCAATAAGCTGCTGTTAATCCCCCAAGGACTCCGTAAATCATGACGATGGCTGCCAAACAGGGGATGAGCACGTATTTCAGATCCAAGCCGGCAACCTGTTCTATTCCCAAGAGGGGGACCGCGAATTTGGCAATGGCCGATAGCATTGTTGATAGATAAAACATGTAAAAGACGATGGCGAAAACAGCATAGGCTGCCCCGAGTGATTTGGACTCATAACGTTCTACGAACCAGTCCCCCAGCGTCAGGTGCCGCATTCTTCGATACCAGACCGCGGTGATCCAGTAGACCGGCGTCACAAACAACCACATCAAGGCGGACCAGACTCCGCTCAAACCACTGGTCCAGCCGGTCCGCCCAACCTGGATCGGTTCATGAGCCCCGGTGCCGGCGCCAAATGCTGCAAACGTTTGTAGCAATTTTCCAAACCCGCGGCCTCCCATGAAGTAATCTTCCTGCCCTTTGACCTGTCGCATCGCCAGTAGCCCAATAGCAATCATCCCTAACAGGTAAATCAATACGACGGCGTAATCGGTCGAAGTCATTCGGAGATCCCTCGGCAGTTTAAGTCATTAGTCCCACCCAGTGTATCAATTTTAAAAGACCATTTGGATTCGGGTGGGCACGTTGTCGGAAAGGATTTTTTCGAAGGTGAGGAAGCCGTGCCAAGGTGGATTGTTAACGGGAGCCGGGAAAGGATTGCCGGTTTTTGGGTTGCTGGAAGATTTTTGGTTTAAAGGTGCCCGGTCAATTACGGT
>JAZABE010000679.1:0-4611 GCA_036137535.1 Planctomycetota bacterium
GAATCCTTGTGCAGCATTTCTGGCAAATAGAACCAGCTTCTTGCCAGGGATTCTTCATCGACATCGCGACCAATCATCAACAAGTCTGCCTTGAGAAGTTGACCAGAATTCCTGGATAAACTCGAAAACAGGTCACCTGGAATCAATTTCACACCAGCACCGGTTTTCTTGAGTTCAACGTGGGCAAACCTGATTTCAAACTGTTTTTGGCCGGTCACCCCGGATTCAAAATGGTCAATTCCACAATATTGAATCGGTTCTTCGCTAAACCGATGAGCGATTTTCAGAAACCGACACGTTCGCTCGATGGAAGAAATCCCAATTTCTACAACATTTTTGAATTTCGCCTGAACTGCCGCTTGATAAAGCTTTCGCTCCGATTCGGGTTTAGAGAAATAGCAATAATACAACTGTTCGAGGTAGCTGATTCTACGCATCGTTTCTTCAAAGTGAGAAAATCAAGGGAAAATCAAAACATTTACCGTGACAAGAATTTCATCGGCGGACCCGTTTGTTCAATTTAAGGATTCTTCAGAAGTGATGATCAGGGGTTTTTTGATTTAAAGTTTCGTTTCGTAAAATCAACATGATGCTTTTACGAAACAGGCGATGACAAGATGTTGCAAAATTCCCACATGAAAAAACCCCTCCAAACGCTAGCATTTCTTGCTGCCCCCCCTGCGTAACCTATAGTTCAAGCAGACCCACAGCCATTTCTACTGAAGTGGTTTTTCAGCCAAATTGATACTGCAAAACAGAGCCGTTGGTGTTCTGAAATTCACCTTTTTCTGCAGCCTTCGAACGAGTTGAACTGAAAGTCAACGATCCCAAATATCTGGGTTTCAACTGAGAGGGAAATTACGCCTTTCCAATGACTTTTCCGCTGGGTTTGCAGGGCCGCACTTTTGAGAAAAGGACTTCGAAATACCACTCAGATCCACGAGCCACCCCATGTCGTCGCATTCAGTTAACCACTCGAACTCGCGTCACTTCCGCTGTGAAACCCTGGAAGAACGCCTAGCGTTAACCGTTGATGCCTTTGCCGATTTCACTGAGTCCGATCCAACTGACTACACCCCGCGCGGCGAAACCACAGCAGTTGCCGGACTGGCTGACCCGGCAGAACAAATTGAGCACCTGCGAGATCAGTATGCGTTCGATGGGGCAGGGCAGACCGTCGCAGTTATTGACAGTGGAATTGCCTGGGATCATTACGCTCTCGGTGGCGGCTTCGGAAAAGATTTTCGCGTTGTCGGCGGCTGGGATTTTGCAGAAAACGATGCTAACCCTTTTGACGATGGACCTAGTGGGTTTCACGGAACCCACGTTGCAGGGATCATCGGAAGCGATGACCTCGACCATGAGGGGGTTGCTCCAGCAGTTGATCTGGTCGCCCTCCGTGTTTTCGATGACATGGGCGGCGGTGAACTGGAATGGGTGGAAGAAGCCTTGCGATGGGTCCACAAACATCGCAACGATTTTGAAAACCCGATCACGACCATCAACCTGTCACTCGGTGTCGATTGGAATGCCGAAACACTTCCGGAGTGGTCAACGCTTGAAGATGAATTTGCACAACTCAAAAAGGACGGAATCTTCATTTCAGTTGCCGCTGGGAATTCATTTCAAGAATACCGAACAAAAGGGGTCAGTTACCCGGCCGTCAGTCCCCACGTCGTTCCGGTAGCGAGTCACGGTGACAATGGCAAACTGAGCGATTTCAGTCAACGCAACAACAGAGTCCTAGTTGCTCCAGGTGAAAACATCTCTAGCACGATCCCTGCTCACCTTTATGGCCAGGTTGGCTCCAGCACAAAATTCATGGCAGCCTCGGGAACCAGCATGGCAGCACCCTACCTCGCAGGGGCCAGCGTCCTCTTGAGAGAAGCTTTCGACATTGCCGGTGACTCCAACATCAACCAGGAATTCATTTACAAGCATTTTCGGCAAACCGCTGATAAAGTCTATGACTCAATCACCCACAGCTGGTATCGACGATTCAATTTTTTGTCTGCCATTGACGCCGCCCTTAATGACAACCATGGAAACTCAACTTCCAGCGCAACCTCTCTCAAAAGCGTATCTCTCCTAAAGTCTTTTGAAGGTATCCTGGCCAAGAAGAACGAGTCTGACTTTTTCAAGTTTGATGCTGACGAAACTGGACAGGTAACCTTAACCGTTGAGAACTCCCACAATCTCAAAAGTATTCTCGATGTTGCCGGGCAGCAGGTGCACCGTGATGGAAACCAAATTTCCTTCCAGGTCACTGCCGGAAAGCAATATTCAATTCGTCTCCATACTGTTGCTGGACAGGGAAATTACACGGTTAAAGCGAACTTTGAATCCGCAATGCCGGTTGAAACCGATCTTGGCTTGATCCGGTCGAAGGTGATTGAAAACCTACAGAACTCTGGCGAATCATTCCATCGACTCACAGCATCTCGAAAAGGGATCTTGACCGTCGAAACACTCTTCCAAAACAGCAACGGGAACATTCACTTTGAAATCTACAACGATTCGGGAGAACTGTTGGGGAAAAGCTTCTCCACTCAAAACGGTTCAAGAGTCGATCTGAATGTCGTTCAGGGGCAATCCTTGATCATCAAAGTCATCGGAAACAATGACTGCTTTGATTTTCGCCTGACCAACCTGGTCCGGAAGCTAGGAAAAAGAATCATTGTCGGCGGTACGGGACAAAATGACACTTATTACTACACCTCGGGAAACTCTCATCAAGTACGGGTCAATGGCACCCACTACACGTTTGCCAAGGAAACCTTCCCACGAATTCGCATTAACGGTGGCACCGGGAACGATTCGGTAACCTTGATCGGTTCAAGTCAAACCGAAACCCTCTCTGGCGGTTCGGGAGAACTGACTTTTTACGGAGTCCAGACCGATGTCATCGCCCGCGGCTTTGAAACGTCACACATTCACGGGAATGGTGGACTCGATCGCGCAATACTTGAAGATTCAGCTGCGGCTGACTTTTTTCAAGGAATGGAAAATTCCTCAAAGCTGACAGGGGGTGGTTACTCAGTAACAGCAAACCAATTTAATCGAGTCACCGTTATTTCAGCCAAAGGTGGCAAAGATCGGGCAGAGCTATTTGGTTCAGCCGGTGCGGATTTCTTACACATGCACAAAGACGGAACATCCCTTGGGGGAAAAGGTTTTCAGAATTATGTCATCGGGTTTGAATGGATCAACGCTTTTGGGGGAGCCGGCAACAATAGTGTGATTGCCCGGGGGACCGTTGACAATGAAACCTTTTCCATCAGTTCAACAGGGATGCAATTCATTAACACCCAGGGAAATCAACGTTTCAAGGGATTTGACCAGGTGAATGTCAAGTCGGGCGGTGGAAATGACCAGGCCTTTCTTGCCGGGATTGGACTGAAAGATTCATTCGCTCGGAATTCAAACGAAGTTCGCGGTAAAGCGTTTGGCAACGAAATCCTGATCGAAGATTACGATGACGTGGACTGGGTCTCCACAGTCGGACAATCGCGAAAGATCATCAATTCCGTGGTTGACCAGGCTTTCACCGTCTAATCGATCACAGAACTAGTTGCCGTATTCAACTCGGGCCACGGTAGTTTTTTCATGATTAACTTTAACGACAAACAGTTTATCGAATTCATTTTCGCCTATTTCGTAGTCCAACTTACCGCCCAAACCCCGAACAATTGGAACCACCGTGTTGGAATGACCAACGATCAGGACGACTCCTTTTCCCCTATGTTTTTTCTTGATTGCTTCGAACCATGCTCTCGTAAGTTTGCGATAAATCAGGATTTCCTTCTTTTTTTCCTTCGCAGTCGGTTTTGCAGTCAATCGAGTTCGGTTCAAGTCAGTTGAATAAACGGCGTCAACTTTCACTGGAGCGGCTAGGCGACTCAGTTTCTCCGCACGCTCCAACCCTTTCTGGGTTAACGCATCTTTCTTGCCATCGCGGTCGGCATGTCGAACGACCCAGAACAAGGTAGTACCTTCAGATTCCTCCAAACCAGAAACAACCTCTTGACCGACCACCAGCGACGCTGGCAACCAGAAGCAACAAACCAAAACCGACCCAAAAAAGCGTTTCACAATCTCGTCCTTTGAAACATCCCGGCGAAGTCTTATTAGTTTACACCCAAACCCGAAAACACGGGCTTTTTTAACCCAAAAACCGAACATAAGAAACATTATCGGACGTTGCATGCTCTTGGAAAATGGCTGTTTCTGGAACCCGCCGCACACAACCCCAGGCTGCAGGTTAAACGTCGCTTGACCGATCGACTTGTTCCGCGGCCTGAAATTGCTCCATCGCAACCTGGAACATTGTTTCACCACGCTGCAAACACGCTTCTGCTTCATTCACATAACCGTCCGCAGCTGCGCACCAGGCGCGATTTACCGCCCGCTCCCCGGAAGCAAAACTCGACATCACGTCCGCAAAAACGGTCAGCCCAAACTCGGCCGTCAAACTTTCTCGTCCGTCAGCAAAAATTCGCAAATCGTCGCTTAAATTGCTGTCAATTCCCGCCACGATTTGACTCGGCGGAAGGACAGAAGCTTCCCTGCCCAATTTGCCCACCTCCTGAACCAACCTCTCCAGACTCAACC
>JAZABE010000680.1:0-6273 GCA_036137535.1 Planctomycetota bacterium
CCGGTCGATTCTGCCGGCTTCGAGTGAATGATTGTCTTTGACATTTTCGTGAGCATCCCAGCTCGCCCGAGGGTTCCCGCCAATTGGCCCTCCTGAAAAAAGCTGCACGAACCGAACACCTTTTTCCAACAAACGGCGACCCAGCAAACACCGTCTTCCCATATCAGCCGTCTTTTTGTCATGAACCCCATAATCTTCCTGGGTTTTCTGGCTCTCGCGGTTAATGTCCGCGACCCCCGGAATGGACAGCTGCATTTTGGCCGCCAACTGGTAGCTTCTTAAGCGGGCGCTGAGGATGGCATCGCCGCCCATCTGTTGAACATGCTGACTATTGATTCGGTCTATGAAATCGCGTGTTGCCTGGTCTGCCTTGGCATCTAGCGGCCGCGCCGGGAAGAGGTCGCGAACAGGCTGGCGTCCATTCTGCAAAACAACACCCTGATTGCTGGCAGGTAAAAACGCGCTACTCCAGGTCGAGGCACCGGTATTAGGTGCCCCCCGCTCATCATTCAAAACAACATAAGCCGGCAGTTCTTCTGATTCCGAACCGAGACCGTAGGCAATCCAGCTTCCCATAGACGGGTAGCCATTAAATTCAAAGCCGCTGTTGGCAACGAACAGTCCCGGAGTGTGGTTCGCTGACTGGGAAACCATGGACCGCAGGATCGTCAATTCATCCCCCAATTCAGCGATCCTTGGAAACATCTCTGAGATCATCAACCCGCTTTGCCCGCGGGGCTTGAACTGCCAATCCTCTTTGCGCAACAAGCCAACTTGACCAAAGAAAATGTCCGGCTGCTCATCTGTTTTCAATGACTTTCCATGGAGCTTGGTCAACTCCGGCTTGTAGTCAAAAGAGTCGATGTGGCTCATCCCCCCCACAAGGCAAATGTGAATAGCTCGCTTCGCTTTTGCCGCAAAATTCGGAAAACCCCTTTCATCACTCGACTGGAGCCCGGCATTAACGTCGCTGGCCAGCAAACTGCTTAAAGCGGTTGCGCCCAACCCATTAATCCCCCAATTGAAAAAGTCCCGGCGCGTTTTGAGTTCTTTCGTGTTCATGATTTTCCGCTTCGATTAGTCAATGGCAATGAATTCATTGATGTTAAACAAGGCTCGTGACAACGAGGGTAGGCCGTAAGTTTTCACTAGCGTGATCGACAATTTTCTTTCGGCCTGGGAAGGTTTTCTTCCGATGGCCAATTGCCAAGCCAAGTCCACCTGCGTTGAAACTTCATTTCCAGCTTCTTTCTGGATCCGATTGGCAAAATCTTTTGACATTTGCAAGACAAATGCGTTGTTCAACAGGCTCAAAGCCTGCAATGGCGTCGTCGTCACGGCGCGTTTTGGGGCAGTTGCTGCTGGATCCGGACAATCAAATGTGTCGAGCAAAGCACTGCGACCGCCCCTTGGATTAAACCGATAAATGGTTCTCCGAAGAAACTCCGGCTTGACCTCATCGATGGGGAAATAATAGGTCGTGCCATTGTTGGAAACGGATCGCACGTCTTCAAAGCTAGGCCCACCCAGCTGATTGTTCAATTTCCCGGAAACGAACAACATGGCATCACGAATCGACTCTGCTTCGAGGCGACGAGGACTCATCCGCCATAACAACCGATTGTCAGCATCAATCGTCAACGGTTGCAGGCCGTTTTCGTATTTTGTTTTGGCAGAAAAGCTCCTTTGCCGATAAGCGGCTGAGTTCACAATCAAGCGGTGCAATGCCTTTAACCGGAATTCATTCTTTTCAAGGAAAAGGGCCAACCAATCCAGCAACCCAGGATGACTCGGACGGTTTCCGTTAAATCCAAAATCATTCGGTGTGTCGACGATTCCGGTCCCAAAATGATAATGCCAGACCCGATTGGCGATGACCCTTGAAAAGAGCGGATTCGCTGGGCTAGTAATCCATTCGGCCAGTTTCTTTCTCCGATCGGGTTCAGCGGCATTGGGTGCCAATTGAAAATCAGCTCGAACCCCAGGGACCACCGCAACCGCGCCGGGTGAAACCACCTCGCCGACATTTTCAGGGTCGCCACGCAACAGGATCTTGGTGGTGGCGCCACCGCCGGATCGCAGCGTATAAATTTTCTGGTTTCCCTTTTGGATCAACAGGCCGCGGTTTTGATCCAGTTTGGAGAGCTCGGCTTTGAGGGCCTCTCGGGCTTGCCGTTGTTCCGGTTTTAGCCACTGAACAATCTCGGACTCCGAAACATACTTCGCTGGGTCACCCGATACCGCGGAGATTTCTGCTGCCGATAGAGCTCGATCGTAAAACGCGGCAGAAAACACTTTACCCTTAAGGTGCTTTGCCCCTCCAAGGGGTTTATGCCTTAGCCCAAAGATAAACTCGGTCTCCCCCGCTTTGTAATGCTGAAGCCCCGATTTCCGAATCGCCCGACCATAGGGTTTCCCGTTACGGTAGGCGGTGATCGTTCCATCCGAGCGGTAGACCACCATCAGGTGAACCGGCTGATCCTTCGCTTCTGTTTCCCGGGGTGCCTGGAACGAATCCGTTCTGACAAACCCGTTGCTACCCGCCATCCATTGCCCCGGTTCTCGTTCACCAAAAACAATCGAATCAAAGATTACTCCATTGCGGGTTTCAATCGAAATCGCTCCCCCGCCCCGCTGGTTCAAATCATCCAGTTGCACCAAAGCTTCCAAGGTTTTTTCCTTGACATCCCATTGAATTGCCTCGGTCTCTACCAGCGACTTCCCGTCTAACACCAGGGCGCCATTTTCCAACTTGGCGTTGCCAACCGGCTTGCCCTGAAGACCCTGGATCGAATCATGAAAATCTTGATCAAACTTCCACAGCGCTTTCGGCTGAGGAGGCTTGGGCGCTTTGATATTCCCTTTTTCCCTGGCCGTGATGATCTCGGATTTGACGCCTGCATCAATTTGAGCAATTTGCTTTCGCAGCCGCCTAATTGCCTGGTCAAGGTCCCTGATTTGATTCTCATCAACCTGAGATTTCACAGTTTGTTCGCCATGGCCCAGCCCGGAAATCGCGGAGGCCATTTGGTAATAATCCTTTTGGGTAATCGGGTCGTATTTATGGTCGTGACAGCGGGCGCAATTGATCGTCAGCCCTACAAAGGTCTGTCCCAGCGTTGCCAAAACTTCCTCGATCTCATCCTGGCGGGCTAAAAGTTTCATCCGCTTACTGCCGCCAACCACAGTGTTGTGTACCCCGGCAACCCAGAATCCAGTGGCAGCAGCCCCTTCGATCCCACCGGTCGTCAAGTCGCCGATCAGCTGATCCTCAACAAACTGGTCATAGGGCAGGTCGTTGTTGAACGCATGGATAACCCAATCGCGGTAATGCCAAGCGGCACGGCGAGGGTTATTTCTTTCAAACCCGTCGCTTTCCCCAAACCGGACAACATCCAGCCAATGGCGTGCCCCGCGTTCCCCGTAATGCTTCGAGGCCAACAGGTCATTGACCAGCTGCTGGTACGCCAGATCGCTAGGGTTTTTTTCAAATTTCTTGATCACATCCAACGGGGGAGGCAAGCCAATTAAATCAAAATAAAGCCGCCTGACCAGAACCCGTGGATCAGCTTGCCGGGAAGGCTGGAGCGAATTTTCCAAGAGTTTCTTTGCAATGAAATGATCAACTTCATTTTTCGCCCAGTCTTTTGGGGACCACTGGGTACTCAGGGCATTCTTCGCAAGCTGCGGCAAATCGAGCCGGGGGGGTTCGGTTTTTCCAAGTGGCTGAAGCGACCAAAAATCTCGACCACCCCGGGTCCGGGTCGTAAACGCAAAACGATCAATTGGGCTCGTCCCCCATGTTGCCCCTTGTTGGATCCAGTCCCGCACGATTTGCTTGTCTTCGGCTGACAGCGGGTGCTTGGGTGGCATTTCATTCTCTTCAATTTTTTCCCAAAGCAAACTTTCGGAAAGATTCTTGGCGACCAACGCACTCCCCGACTCGCCTCCGGCAAACGCTGAAGTTGCGTTCGAAAGATCCAGACCACCCTTGGGTTGTTTGCCCGCATGACACTCAAGGCAATGACTGGCCAAGACAGGAGCAACTTTGGTGTCAAAGTCTTGCCCTGTAACCGGGTTGACCAGACGGCTAATTGCAATCACGAGTGCAATTCTCAGGGGGATAGCTGATTTGAAAAATGCCAACAACATGCAATTCCTGATCAAAATCATTGAGCGGACAAAGATGACCCCGGTCATTTTAACTCAATCGGAGGCTCGTTGGAGGCACAGCGCAGAAATCAAACCACTTCCGTAGAAATTCGATCATTTCGGTACGACTCCACCCATTCAGGACACCCCCGGGCCGGGCTGACTCAAGACCCGGTCCAGAATCCGGATGCAGTTCAACAACATCCTCGGATAATGAAATGGACCCTTCCAGTGGTTCCCCTTGAGCGTCGCGCTGATCCGGCCATCTCGATGCAAATACCCAAACCATTCTCCCGGATGTTGATCCTGGAAGTGCGCATAAGACCAGTCGTGGATTTTTTGGTGCCATCCAAGGTAGCGTTCCTCCTGCGTCACGGAATATGCCAACAACGTCGCGAGGACCGCTTCGTTGTGCGGCCACCAAAATTTCATGTCATGCCAGTACTCCTGGACACAGCCACCGTGAAGATCAACAAAATAAAGCAGCCCGCCATAGGTTGAATCCCATCCACGCTCCCACATCCAATCGAGCATTTGACATCCAAGATCGACATAGGACTGAATGTTCCTTAATCGTCCTTCCTCGATAATAAACCAAGCCGCTTCAATCGCGTGCCCCGGATTCAACGTTCGGCCATCAAAATGGTCAAGCAACTCACCAGTGCTTAAGACCGTTTCCAACACGCATTGCATTTCCGGTTTCACAAAATTATCTCGGATCTCCGAGATGGCTGCATCCACCAGTGAATTCGCCCCCGGAAAGTCAATCGAACTCCGTAGCTCCTGGGCCGTCCCAATCGAGATCATGGGAAATCCAAGGGTGCGGGTTTTCCGGTGGTCGGTGTATTTTTGCAAAGCCTTCTCTGGGTTTCGGTTGTGCTCCAAGAATCGTTGGAAACAATCCTGGGCCAGCAACCGATAGTGTGCTTTTCCCGTTGCCTTCGCCAGCTCCCCAAAAGCAATTGCTGCAAAACTCTCTGAAAAAGCATAACGCCTTTTGCGAATGGGGTTCCCCTGTCGATCCAAGTGAAACCACATTCTCCCGTCGCTTGGATCAAAGCAAAATTTTTCCAGAAAATTCGCGCCCTGGGTCGCTGTTGTCAGCCAACCTGGTCGCTCCGCCAGCGAACCTAGGGTGGGTTCGTTAAACAACTCGGCTAACAACCAGGTGAACCTGGCTTGTTGCCAAACATTTTTGTCGGTGTCAATCACCTTTCCAACGCGGTCGAGACACGTCCAAAACCCTCCATATTCATGGTCGATGGCATGATCGATCCAAAAAGGCAAACACTCCGCAAAAAGCTTGTCTCGGTAGAACTCCCGCAAATTTTCCAGTGTTTGGGTGTTGGAATTAAGTTGCACAGGGATCTCTTGAAAGTAGTTGCGGCGGCCATGTTCCTGCGGTTGCGTCGATTTGATTGGAATTCATTCCTGTCGGCTCCACAACTCCCGGGCAAACGTGTCTTGCCTGTCTCAGTTACTCGCTTATTTTGTTTTGAACCCCGCTCAAGAATCGGAGACAAAGACCGGGGAAACGAAAAAGATGCTCGTCGATTGCTGGAAATCACCGATTTCTACAGCTCACCAATTGCAGCCGATGGTAAAAACTAGATTGTCAACCAAAGCCGCGAACCGCCGCGCTGCTTTACATCACGCTGGACACAATGGTCTTTCCTTCTATACCGTTGAGCAAGTTCGCCAGCGACAAATCAAGCATCTTTTGCCGAGTCTGAACCGTTGCGCTGCCCAAGTGAGGTGCAATTGTCAGGTTCTGCTGTTTCAACAGTGGGTGGTTCCGCGGCAGCGGTTCCGGCTCAGTGACATCTAAACCCGCGGCATAAATCTGGTTAGTTTGCAGTGCCTGAGTAATGGCATCGGTATTCACCACGCCTCCCCGGGCAATGTTCACAAAAACAGCCGTGGACTTCATCTTTTCAAAATCTTCAAACGAAATCAGGTCCCGGGTTTCTTCGTTAAGCGGGACCACTACGACCAGATAATCAGAATTCCTAAGCAACTCATCTTTGGATACGTAAGTCGCCTCAATGGCCGGGTCATCGATCTGTTTGCGGTGACGATTGTGATAGATAACCTTCATATTGAATCCCAGTCCCCGCCGCG
>JAZABE010000681.1:0-7407 GCA_036137535.1 Planctomycetota bacterium
GAAGCTGGTTCAAAAGGCACGAGAGAGCTCGTGGAGCAACTTCTTCAATTCTCTACGTGCGAGTGCCGAAACCGATTTAATGGATGAATATGGCCTTCGTAAGGCCTGTCAGTGGGCAGGAAACAGTGCGGCAACGGCCATGAAAAATTATGCCTTGATCCGCCGTGAAGATTTCATGGATCAGGGCTCCCCCAGCGGCCCAAAAGTTGACGCCAAATCCGACGCTATCATTTCACTTGACGCCAAATCCGACGCTGAACCGGCGAGCACCCCCAAGCACGGCACTACCGAAAACCCAATAAAAAACGCATCCGGCCCCAAAACACGGGAATCCGAATGCGTTCTAGTAGGCGAGACAGGAATCGAACCTGCACGGGTTACCCCACTGGATCCTAAATCCAGCGCGTCTGCCAATTCCGCCACTCGCCCGAGATTGGTCTAGAAATTTTATCGTCAAACCAGCCCAAGGAAAACATCTCCTACTTTCATTTTCCAAAAAAGCACCGCCGAACGATCCGGTAATGCGGTTTCGTGCCGCTTTATCAACAGCCCGGCAGCAATCAACAGCCCGGCAGCAAGCAACAGCCAGCGACTACTGTCGTTATTTCACGGCGCGGGGAATCAGCACCCCAGGAAGGACCTGAAGGTTGCGGAGCTCCTTACCAATCTGTTTCAGATTTCGCTGAACCGCTGAATTCGTCGAATCTTTCTTGTTCGTTGAATCTTCCTTGGACGAACCGGTTTTGGGAGCTAGTGACTCCCTCGGGGGACCCTTGAACAAGTCCTCGGTAAACGATAGCCCCAGTTGATAGAACAAGGGAAACAGCTTTTCGTTACAGTAATCGCCGTGGTTGTCCCGAAATTCTTGAAATGTTTTTCCCTTAGCTGTAAAGATATCGGAGCCCCGCACATCTTGAACCACAAACTGGCCATCCGGCTGTTGCAAAAACTGCACAACCGAATTGGATTTTTCCGTTACCAACGCCACCCGAAGCCAGCCATCCGCTCGCTCCTGGACCATCAGCGAACGCCGTGAGTTTTTCAACTCGTTTAAATCCAGCTTAAAGGGCTTTCCGGACAAATTCGGTGGCTTCACGTCCTTGACCGATTTGTTAACCACCCGCGGCGATGCTTTCTTCGGCGGCTCAAAATTCATGGAGACGTTCAGCTCGTTGTTGTTGAATTGCCGGTTCAAAGAAGAGCTGGAGGCCCGGTTGTAGCTGTAGTAGTACACGGAAGAATTCTTGCGAGTGGCCTGCATTTTATTCCTGAGCTTCGCAAAAATAGCTTGCGGGTGAGAGACCGAGCCCAGCTCAAACAAGGGATCCGGATCGTAACTGGCTGGCAGATTCAACTTGGCAAGGTTTGCATTCGTTTCTTTCACCAATTGCTGAATGGATTTACCGCCGAATTGCTCCGACCAATAATCCCGGTCCAACTTGAGCCGTTGATCAACCAATTTCAACCGGACCAATTGGGCAACGTGCCTACTGGCCATATCAATCGCCCCAGTCTCCACCAACAGGTTAACCGGAGGCTGGTTACTGGGCTTGATCACCAACCGATTGTCATTCTCGTACTTGGACTTCCAATCCGCGATCACTCCCCCAAGATTCTCACCCGTGGCTTCGCGGAGTTGGCCCAGGATATTTTCACGGATCACCGGGTCCGGGTACTGATCGTACAACCACACCAGATACTGAGGATTGTTCGCCAAGTCTGTTGAAATGGCATAGCGGCTGGCTTTAATTTCGTTCGGAGTCCCGTTCTTTTCCAAAACCTCCATCAGGCGAAAGCGAACTTCATAGGAAAAATCAGAATCGTTGACAGCTCGCAAAACAAAGTCACGCCAATCCTTGAACCCTTCTGACAGTCTCTCCGAATCCGCCTTTCGCTTGTCATAATCGGCCGAGTCGAGATTCCTAAAGGAGGTCTGGAAACTGGTCAGCTGTTCTTCCTTGATCGGAGTCAAAAACGTGATCACCGATTCCTGGACCACCTTGTCAAATTGCGTCATGGGGGCGTCGATTCCCAGGTGCCGGATCATCGGCAACAGCCGCTCCTGGGTAAACTTGGAATGTTGACGACAGAACACATCAAACGAAGATGACGATTCACTGAAGATCTCGGTGTCCGAAACTTCCTGGACAAAAATACTTCCCGATTTCAGCTGTCGAATTCTCAACAGGTAAGGGTCTTCTCCCCCATACAACGTAATCGCAACTTCCCCGTTCGGGCCTGCTTCCAGAGAAAAATCACGGTTGGGAACCGCCAGTTCCTTGAGTTGCAATCTCCACGTGTTGGGCTTGGGATTGGGATAAACCCGTGAGTAACCGTAGTTGCAATAGCCTTGAAACTTGTTGCTATTGATCCGAATTTCCCAGTGAGTTCCGGAGGAAGACGATCCGCCACCCCGGTTGCCCCCAATCGAATTGATTTGACTCACCAGCTTGTATGCCGCTTGGCGGTCTTTTTCAAATTCCGGGGCCAACCTGCCATTGCTGCTTTTCAGCTGCAGCAGGCTGGCAAGTGGTGCCTTGATTTTTTGCAAATCGCCTTTGACCTGCGTGGGGTCAAACTCCTGGGCTCCGACTGATGCGACGGCAATCGAGAAAAGCCAGAGGCCGCTAACGATACTATCGATCGGTTTACGCATTGCTGTCCCGGAAATGGCCTTGAAAACACAATATGATCAAACTTAGTCAATCATAAACGAATAATACACACCCGAGAAATAATGGGCCCAAATTCAGAAACGTTTTCTCTAAAAAAGCCTCAAAACCTCACCAATCGGCAAAGACCTTTCCCTAGAACGGAACCAGCCACCTGGGTGGTTTCGACTCTGAAAATTCTCTCTCAATCCAAAACCCCAAATCAAGGAGAATCTCACCGGAATTTTTGCCCCCGGTCCCGAAAATCCCCAGTCCAACAAATTCCGGAGCAGGCTACAATCGGGTTAAGCTGCGATCTTCCTGTTCTCCACGCTTGTTCAATCAAATGATTTGGATTTCCATGAACCCGGAGCCTGACATTAATCCCAACCGGGAATGGATTGGCCTTGCACCGGTTCTCCGGTCACGGCACTTCGATGGCCGGCCCGACATTCCGGCGTTGGAGCCTAGGACTCAAACCCCTCAACCGGCTTTTGAAAATCCGCGGACAAAACTCCAATCGGGCTTAACTGGTCCTCGCGGGCAATTCGCTTGGCAACTCCTGAAAAAACTCGCCGAGTCCAGTTTGGCCTGTTGAACGAAACCATGAAATCAAAACCATGAAATCAGATGACGACCCAACGCTTCGACCTGGCGGTTGCAAACCGCCCAAAAGGATTAAGCCACCGATTGCCAACCCCATTCCTCCGATCCAGGATCACCCCTTTCCAATCCGCAATAATGCTCAGATCGGAAATCAGGAAAACTTGTCCACTCCGGAATCAGCCCCCGCAAACCTCCTCAACAAAAAACTGTCGGGCTTCTACATCGCCGGATGCTTGGTCCTGCTCATCGCTGTTGGGACCGGGTTGAAGTTGTTTCGGGGATCGGCTCATTCCAATCATTCCTCTCAAAAATCCTCCATCCAGCCACCGGGAGAGTCTCCACCTCAAATCACGAACCTCCGCGATGAAACCAAAGGACTCTTACCCGGAACGAATAACCGCTACTCTCTGAGCGGATCCAACGCGACAATCAAGAACAACAACCCAATCACCAGTCAAACGGCGAAGGGAACTTCTCTGGATCGGTGGCAATCGGACCAGGATTCGGTGCAATGGGAAATCTGGATCAAGCAACGCGGGTACTATGAAGCCATCGTGCAATACACGGCAACCACCAATGACAACCAAGCGCGGATTGTGCTGAAACAGGATCAGAACTTCCCCAAAAAATACAAAATGCGTACGGCCGAACAAACAGAGACCGTTTTTGAAGAAGAGTTTATTATCCTTTTTCGCACGACCGGTTCTCACCTCCTCGAATTCTCCACCGAAGGCGATGCCGGTGATTTCAGCCTACACTCCATCGTACTCCGGCCAAACCGGACCCGCTGAATAGCGGAAAAAATCCTCAGCGTTTCGGTAAGCTCCTGGCTGAGCTCGCCCCCTGACCCTGGGCAAGCTTGCATTCGGAATTCCTTAACCATTCCGCCGTCGTGGAAGAAGACGAGGAACTAATTGGTCATCTAGCACGTCAAAACCCGGTAATTATTGACTCGTTTGGTAGAATCATCTTTGAAACCGATCGGTTCACCATTCGTTTTTGCTAAAAACCCCCGCCGCTGAACAAAATCCCGTCTAATTGCTACCTTTCCGGTTTACAAGCAAAAACCGGGAAATCTTGACCAAAAAGCCAATTGATGTTTTTTTTCAACAGTGTGCCCATTTTCCATAAGCAAAATCTAGAAGCAACAACCACCAGCGAATAGGATAGACGGTTTTGGAAAAGAATGCGCAACCATATTTTCCGTGCATTTTCGCCCAAAGTTGATACTGGAAAATAGAACGTAACAAACCAAGCGGTCCTGCCTCGATGGACCAAACTTTTATTGTGGAGACCCACAGAATGTCACGTGCCCGCCTATTTCAGCGTGCCGCTAACTGGCTCAAAAATTGCATCAAGACCAAACAACAAGTCCAGCAGCGCAAAGATCGCCGCCGCGCATTCAAATTTGCCTTTGGACAACTAGAAGAACGGGTCGTCCTCGATGCAGACTTCACGTTCACCGGTGTCGATTTGTTGATGGATAATTATTCATCGCTCGGCGGTGAATCGCTCGACGTCTCTGAGACGAACGACTATTACAACTTCACCTTGAGCGAAGGAGTTTGGAGCGGAGCTGACAGCCCTACGGTCTTTGGTGATGGAACCAACACTCTTTCTGTTGAAAAAAACTCTTCGGGGATTGAGTCTCTCACTTCTGACGGTGCGGGAATCGATCTTAATTTCCAAACCATCGATTTTGACGCCGCGGGTACCCTGATCGATCTTGATTTCGCTGCTGGCGACATCAGTCAAACCGGCGCGATCAACGCAGATTTCGTTAGCAGCATTCAGTTTGCTGGGGGAGAAATCGACCTGTCCAACACGGGAAACAACTTCAACTTCGCCGTTTTAAATGGATCCACTGTATTGGTTGATGACAAGGACGACATCACCATTGAATTGTCGAGCACGGGCGCAGCAGTCATCGAATCGGCGGGCGAAATCAATATTGCCGACAGCTCGGTTGATTCTGGAGTTCTCCGAGTCAACTCGCTGGCCAATGGTGGTACCGGAGCCGATATCAACATTGATTCCACTTCCGCTTTCAACATGATCATCAACGCGGGAGTTGGCAATGTTGACGGCAACGATGCCGCGAACGACTTTAATTTCGTCAAGGTCGAAGCAGCAGGCCAGGCTGACTTCTATTCTCTGTCTACCATTAACCTGCGAGATATCTCGGCCAACAAACTGAGCGTGGATGCGGAAAACATTCAAATCGTTGGTAATATTGCTACCAATTCGACGCTGCTGAATTCTGCCGATATTATCAAGACTTCAACAGGTAGCATTTCGACGTCAGAATTGTCGATCTTATCGACATCCAATACTGCTTTGGATGCAGGCACCAACTCAATCGGCAGTCTGGCTGGAAGCATTGGCGGCGACTTTGACCTGGTCAACGCGACGAATCTGAACATCGAAGAACTCACTTTCACATTGATTAATGGAACACCTGTCACAACTACCGGCCTGGACGTAACCGGTGATGTTGACGTCGAAATGGTTGATTTGGCCTTAACCGGTCTAGCGCCACTGGCGATAGGCGGTTCATTTGATCTGACCCTAGGCACCGGTACCGCCGACTTAATGGACCTGGCAAATGATCTGAATACGTTCAACATTGTTTCCGCCAGTCAAGTCGATTTAGCGGAACAGGATTCGGTTTCGATAACGGGAGCTTCGTTGACGGAACGGCTTGCCATCCTAGCCGCAAACCAGATCGAACTCGTTGGCGACGTTTCTGCAAGCGACCAATTATTGCTTGGCTCTGCGAGTCTGGTTCAAACCAGTGGAATCATTACCACTGCCGGGTTAATGCTTGGAGGTGACGATGGCATTTTGATGGGTCAGAACGAAGTGGGCTCAGCAGGAGTCGCCGGTCTCTTTTCAGCCCAAACCACTGGAGATGTATCCTTTCAGAATGTATTTGCCATCGATGTCGCGGACCAAACCTACAGTCTTTTGAACGGATCACCGGCCACAGTCAACGGGCTTTCCGGTACCAATATTGCGATTTACACCGACGGGCTTACCGCTTCATCCACCAACTATGCTGTCGACAACTTACTAGTCAATTCCTCGGCCGGAGCGAGTTTACCTGCCATCAATCTCGAGGAGCTGCTGCTAGCAGGTACGGGAACCTTTGAATTTCTCGGCTCCAATGAAATTAGTCATCTTGCCGGGGATCTCGATGGTCATCTGCTCCTCAATAATGACATTGACCTTGAAATCGCAGATTTAACCCTTTTAACCGAACAGATCGTCGGCCTCTCAGTCACCGGTGATTGGGGACTCAGCCTCTCCGGCGATGACCTGACCCAATCTGCCGACACGACCGTTGGTAACTTTGCGGCGTTTTACCTTGATAGCGCTGGGAGCGCCTACCTGAATCATTCGGGAAATGATTTTAACTCCATCGAAGTCCTCTCCAGTAACGAATTCACACTTCGCGATACCAACGGCCTTTCGATCACTGGTGCCCAAGGTACACAGCACCACTATACAACCGGTGATCTATTAACATTAGACGGTGACGTTGACCTCAACGGTGGTCTGGCCTTGTCTTCGGCAAACGGAGTCCAACAGCTAGCCTCCACCTACGTTTCAGCACTTGAACTCATTGTCGAAGGTCAAGGCGAATTCAACCTGACGGAAGCCAACCAAATCGGTGACGCCACGGCAGCGGGTAAACTGGCTGCGGATATCGATGGCAGTCTGGCCTTGGTCAATGATTTTGGACTGCAGGTCGACAACCTGACCTTCCCTTTTGCTGATGGAACTTCCGCAGATGTTTCCGGGGTCCGGTTAGGCACCGATGGCGGAGTTCACGCGGGTGACCTGACTATTGACACCGCCGCCGGCAATGGAAACCTTGGCCAAGAAGCAACGGCAAACGTGGTCGTCGAAGGAGTCACTCAAGTTGATGTCGGAACCGGTGATGTCCTACTCGCTCGAGGCGATACGGACGCTGATGGCAATTCCAACAACGATTTTGAATCGGTCTACATCCTGGCAGCGACCAATGTCGAAATTGCAGATATCGATGACATTACCATTGAACAAGCCGATGCCACAAACGCCTTGAGCGTTACTGCCGGAGCGGACATCCAGCTGAACAACACGATCGAAGTGGTCAACCTTCACT
>JAZABE010000682.1:0-4849 GCA_036137535.1 Planctomycetota bacterium
AAAATTGTCACCCAATGCAAATGTCGAATGACACATGTTGCAATATTTGGCGTAGGGGAGAAAACTTTTTCCTTCCTCAGGAACTTCTGGCATGTTGAAAGGATCGGTGCGTTGGCCATCTGGCAACTCGGGACCAACATGGACAACCGGGACCCATGATTTTTTTTGCAACCAGTAACCGAACGGTAAAACGTGGTTGGTTGTACGGTAAGGATGTTGCGGTGCAAACGGTCCTTCGATCAGCCTCCCGATGTAGTATTGAAAAAACCTGGAGCCCAGAGTCTGACGAATGTCATACACGAGTTTGACATCATCGCGAGTCAACGTCATCTGGTGGTCGCCGTCATTCATTCTGAATGTTGCCTTCCCCCCCAAATAATTGATTTCATCCTGCTCCGTGAAGCTCCCTTTGATCGTTTTCTCCCCTGCCAAAGCATTCATCCATCGGTGAGGATGAACGGCCCAATCATTAAAATTCTGCTCGTGACACTTTTGGCACGACACCACTCCCACATAATCATCGGGGTGAATATTACTTTGCATCCCGGTTTCAAAGCTAACTTTGGTAACTTGCTCAGGCATGGGATCCCACCAAAAGAACAGCCGATCACCACGACGAAAGACTCTTGGGTCGGGTTTGGAATTGGCCGGTTTCGTTAATTTTTCCTTTTGGTTTTCCGAAGTTTCCTTGACTTCAAAAATGGATTTCTTTTGGCCCACCTCGTTTTTGGTGTCACGAGTGAGACCGACCAAGACAAAACTGATCGCAAAGCCAATGACCAAGATCCCGAAAATCAAAATACCGATCTGTTTCATCTGTGGCAGCTCAAAAGGGAGAAAGGGGACACCATCGTCTGTTGCTCAGGCTATCAACGCCAGCCCGTACTTTGCAAGTTTTGGTCGACCCACTCAGATTTAAATACCACCGCAGAGTGGAAATGATTTTTATCGAATTTCGGTGTCGCATCACGACTCTCCCAAGTTCTTCTCGCTGTTTGCACGAGAATGGGTCAGGTGATCCACAAAAACGACTAAAACGGCAAAGAAAACGAGGCACCCCGCCACCCCAAGAATCACAAGGCTGAATTCTTCTGGAACAAAATAGTGGTATGACGGCTTATGGTCCCCTAAATCGGCTTCGACCCGATGCCGAAAAGGCCATAAAACTATCAGGGAGCCAAGCATTAAACCAAGCATCCCCGAAAGGGTTGCTGCTCGATAACTATGCAACAACCACCTGATCACTCGAGAAAACGTCAACAAACCCACGGTGCAACCCGAAAAGAAAACTCCCAGTCTAGTTAAGTTCTTTCCCACATCCTCCAGTTGCATCAGGTTCCTCGGGATTGCCACAACGTCATAATAAACCCCAAAAATCAAAAGTAACATCGCCCCGCTGATCCCCGGCAGGATCATGGCAACGATCGCTATGACCGTGCAACAAAAAAGATAAATTAAACTCATCTCGGCTGCAGGTTGGAATGAACTCTGCAAAGCAATCATCGAAGACACGGCGCACCCGGCACTCCCGGATCCGATGCAAACCACTTTTCCCGTTTGTCCCTGAGGGCGAATCATCTTGGCAACGAGATAAAGGGATCCAAGAATCATCCCGGCAAACGAGGCCAAGGTGAGTGCTCGCAGAGTCTCATTGGACATCAGCAACTTAATCACCACGGACATGACAACGTAACCCAGTCCCATTCCTACAATCAGTGAAAACAAAAATCGGGCATCGACATGAGCTGCCGCTTTTCTTAACTCTTTGGTCTTAAGGTAAACCCATAATTGTCTATCGATATGACTGATTGCGGTAAACAGGCGTTCATAGATTCCAACGACCAACGCAACGGTTCCCCCGGAAACGCCTGGGACGGCATCGCACAGCCCCATACAGAAACCCTTGACTGAGTTCGCTGCATCAGCCGCAAATGAACGATCGTCGTCCGGTAGATCATCGATCTTCATTTTCTGATTCACTGGATTCTCGGGTGAGCTAGAGAACGGTGCCAATCGGGAAAGGGCAGTTTGCTGGAGTGTGCAGCTAGGTCGCCTGGGTGAGAAAAACCATTTCGCTCTCGGCAGCACCCCTGAAAAAACAACGCCCCGCTACTGGTTTTCGTTCATTTTTTGTCGTTGGCACTCAACAAAACCTCTAGACCCAACAGATCCTCGAATTTGCATTGTCAAATCTGCTAAAATCGGAAAATCCGTGGAAACCATCTTTTCCCCGTTGAACCGAGCACAGATGCACCCGAGCAAGGAATGAACGTGCAAAAAGCTATTGAATACAACCTCGAAACGGCCGTCATGATCGTCACACGCTATCTCAGCGATCTGACGGAAAAAGAACTCATGCATCGTCCTCATCCCAAGGCCAATCACATCAAGTAGCAGCTGGGACATTTGATCATTTCAGACAACCAAATGGTCAACAGCTGCTGCCAGGATGCGATACCGGAATTATCCCAGGGCTTTGTAGAGAAACACAGTAAGCTCACTGCTTCCGAAGACGATCCCCGGCAGTTCCAGTCCAAGGAAGACTACTAAGCACTTTACCAGTCGCAAACCGAGTCCCTCAAGCACGTACTCCGTCCGCCTGTCGGCAGAAGGCCTAGATCTGCCAACGCCCGATTCAATCCGGGGATACGCACCCTCTGTGGGAGCAGTCTTCGTCCTCATTGGTAGTCATTGGATTATACACACCGGGCAATGGGCGGTGATCAGAAGGCAGCTGGGCAGGGCACCGTTATTCTAAACCTTGCAGGCTTAAGAGGGAGTTTGGCAGTCGATACCTGCCCAACATCGACAGGCACACGTTGACCTTGGCAATCGCCTCCTCTTGTGGAGACCAACGGTTGCACGGCCTTAAAAATGAATTCGGCCGCCAAGTTTTTTTAGCTCATTCACTTGAGATGTTTTCGCCTGCTCTGTGAGTGGACAACCTTTCAAGTGAAGGTTCCAAAATGGTGAAAATCGGGTCGGCCCGGAGGCATCCTTTTTTGCCATAGCCACCAAGACTTCCAAGTCAGTGACTTTACTTTCCTCCATGAGGACCCTTTTTAACCGACCCAAGCCGGACAAGGGGGATAAGTCCGCAACCCCTGTTCGTGAAATATCCAGATGGTCCAAAAATCGCAGTTGACTGATTGGCTTTAGATCGGAGACCGGGTTTCCCTGAACATACAATGACCAGATCTTCGTGTAGTTCGCCACCACGCCAATATCCTGAATCCGATTACCTCCGACGTAGAAGGATCTCATATTGGAAAACGCCCCCAGGGAATCAATCTTTTCCAACTGGTTGTTATCTAAGTCGAGGTGCTGGAGTTTCACCAAGTCCTTCAACGGCGAAACCTCTTTGATTTGATTATCCTTCAAAATCAGTTGCTGCAGCAAATTCAGTTCTTTCAGAGGTGTCAGATCCACGATAGCGTTTTTGCTCAATTCGATGGATCGCAGACTTTTACAGGCTTCCAGACCTTTTAAGTTCTGAATCCCCTTTCCCACACCTTTAATCTGGGAAATATTTTCAACATCCTTGGGCACCAACGGTTCCTTGCTTTCCCGTTTTTCGAAAACTTCCCGCCTGACCACGGCTTCAAGATTTTTATCGGGAAACAGGTCCTGTGATTTTGAAGCTTTTGGCAAAGCAACACTACAGGTCATCAAAGTCCAGAAAAGGATGCGAAATCGTTTGGAGATCATTGGCAAAAAAATGTGTTAAAACTATCGATCAATGGAAAAACTGACTGCTCTTGATATCTTTAGATTACCCTGTCGGGAACTCCGTTTCTATCCTTCAAGCACCCCCTATAGCCAAAAATATGATTGCCGAAATTATTTCGATCGGAGACGAGCTGACCTCAGGACAACGGCTGGACACCAATAGCCAATGGATTAGCCAGCAGCTGGGCAACCTGGGAATCCAAGTCGTTTATCACACAACTGTTGCAGATCTGGTCGAAGCGAATATTGCGGTTTTTCGCAACGCCATGAACCGTGCCGAGATCGTCGTCGCGACCGGAGGACTAGGCCCGACAGCAGACGATCTCACCCGACAAAGCATCGCAGAGGCACTGGGAGTCGGTTTGTACCGCGACCCGGAATCATTGGAGCAAATCCAGTCTCTTTTTTCACGTCGAAACCGGGCCATGCCTGCCCAAAATGTCGTCCAAGCGGATTTCCCGGAAGGAAGTGTTCCCCTGTTCAATCCCAATGGCTCGGCACCGGGAATTCTCCTCGAGAAACCCGGGGACCGCGACTTGCTCTTGATGGCTTTTCCGGGTGTTCCGGCGGAACTGAGGGAAATGTTTGCCCAGCATGCTCTTCCCCGATTAACCGCTTTCCTAGGTGAACGGCGCACTTTCCTGCTGCATAAGCCAATTCGATGTTTTGGGATTGGCGAAAGCGAACTTGAATCGCGACTGCCGGAACTTTTCCAACGGGGACGCGAGCCTCAAGTTGGAATTACTGCCAGTGCAGCAACGATTACTTTACGCAACGCGGCCAGAGGAACGAGCGACGAAGATTGTAAAAAAAAAATCGACTCAACAGAGTCGATTATCCGTAACACCTTGGGAAATCTCGTGTTTGGAACTTATGAGCAGGAATTACAGCATGTTCTTTTCGAGCAACTCCAATCCAAAAATCAAACCTTGTCATTTGCCGAAGTGGGAACCGGCGGCTACCTCTCCCATTTATTTTCTGAAATTGATAAAGCGGGGTCCGTTTTTGTTGGCAGCTCCATTGGCAGGACCACTGCCCAACTCCTGAAAATGCTGGGAACGGCGTCCGAGCCCTCGGAAACGGCAAGACACTTGGCGGAAAAAACCAGAGCTCTCCACAA
>JAZABE010000683.1:0-1984 GCA_036137535.1 Planctomycetota bacterium
TTCCCAGTGCAAGCCCCAATAGCAGTCGAGCTAAAAAACAATTGTTGAAAAGATGCATGGTTGGGGTCCAAGAAGAAAGGTTCGGGCCGATGGGGAGTCAACCGTATAGAACCTGTATTATACGGAAATGTAAATACGACGTTGGAGATAAGAAAGGGTTTTTTGAAGTCAATCGTTACCCGTTGCTGCTTCCGGTTGACAGCCGTTTTTGCGGGCGACGCCTCAAGGCATAAAAAAAGCCCGGGGTAATTCCGGGCTTTGGGGGAGGACATTTCGAGAGGGTTATTCGCCCTTGGTTTCCGTGGAAGAGGCTTCTTCTTTTTGTGTAACCGGTGGGTCGGTGAAGCAGTAGTTGTATTGTTTGCTTCGCGGGTTGAAGTCATCGTCAGTCAACCCGACGTTGAGTTCGATTTTGGTCCAAAGGTATTGCTCTAACAAGACGGGTTTTCCGCCCTCTTCATCCGGCCAAGTGTAGGCTTCGTAACGAACTGGAACTTGGAGTTCGTCATCAATGTAAATGAGGGCTTTATGGAATTCGAAATAATCGCGCTGCACAGGGTGGATGACTTCGATTACGGTGCAGGAACGTTTGTTGAATTTTCGGCCGGATTCAATTTTGACTTCGCATTCTCCGTACTTTTTCTCTTGGCTTGCCTTCTCGATTAAGCGATTGACTAAAACTTTGAACCCGGCTTCGTAGATTGGGTAACGGTTGCCTCGCATTGCGATCGGGCCAGTGGGATTCAGGTAAAGAGTAACTTTTCCTAGAATCAATCCTGCCTCGTGGGCAATAATCTTTTCCTGGTTTTGCCCTTTGATCCAAATTGCTTCTCTTCCACTGACGGCAGAGGGTTTGGTGAATTTCATGTAGATGCTAAACGGTGTCTTGTTTTCTTCTTGGGCGTTTCGAATCTTGACATCGCAATATTGGTAGCCAGTGAGTTCACCATCAATCCGTTCTCTTCGGATCATTTGGGCTTTGTAGTCTTTGATAGTGCTGATTCGCTTGAGACCGCGATGGGCAATTTCAATAGCGGCATCGAGTGGGTGGGGCCCGGTTTCGGTATACTTTCCAACGGTTTTCACAATCTTTCGGGCAACACGAATTTCTGGGTCGTTGTCAGTTGCGTGTGCAGGGACGAAAAGACAGAGGGTTAAGATGATCGCTAACGATTTCGTCGATGCACTCATAAAGAAATTCTCCTTCGTTTGTCGAGTTCGCCAAACTCGGAACCAAAGAACTGGGTAGGTGGTGGGATCGTGGATAAACGACGTTGCCTGGATTGGGTCGACCGTGCCTTGTGAGACCGATACTTCCGATTGATAGTACATCGTCGAAAAATCGCCCGATCATTTCTGTTTGGGGAAAAATTTCGCCGGATTGCAGGGACAGCCAGAGTCACTAGCTTGTTAACCGTTAAGGTTTAACGTTTGCGTTTTGCAGATTCCCTTGTCTGGGAAACAGGTTAGTTAAACTGAATCAAATGTGCCGAAGATGCGAGCGTTCTGTGGCATAGATACGATATTCGGTCGGCAATTTGACAATCTGGTTTAACGTGCAGTCCAGCCGCCATCGACGGTCACTAAACTGCCTACCATGTAGCTGGCGGCGTCACTGGCCAACAGGATGGCGGCCCCTTGAATTTCCTTCAGATCGCCCCAACGTTCTAGTGCCACTGCACCGACGATGAATTTTCGCGTTTGCTCGTTTTCGGCGATCGGGACATTCATGGGGGTCAGGAATGGGCCGGGGCAGATTGCATTGACGCGGATTCCATGTTTGGCAAGTTCTAGGCCCAAGGCGCGAGTCATTTGGACGACCGCACCTTTGCTGGTTGCGTAAGGAGTACGGTTGTCTAGCCCGACAACCCCCAGAGTACTCGCCATATTGATGATTCGTCCGTAAGCTGCTTTCTTCATGGAAGGGACAACCGCTTTCGACATCAGCCATAAACCATCAACATTGATGTTCTGCACCTGTCTG
>JAZABE010000684.1:0-4726 GCA_036137535.1 Planctomycetota bacterium
GGCTCTCCGTGAGGTTGAACTGGACATTGAGGAAGGTGCAGATATGGTGATGGTCAAACCGGGAATGCCTTATCTGGATATTGTCCGGCGGGTCAAGGAAGAATTTGGGTTACCGACTTTTGCGTACCAAGTCAGTGGCGAATATGCGATGCTCAACGCGGCGGCGCAAAATGGCTGGCTGGATCGGGACCAGGTGATGTTGGAGAGTTTGCTGGCGTTTAAACGGGCGGGCGCGAACGGGATCCTGACTTATTTTGCCATCGACTGTGCCAAGCATCTTGGTTCCCGCTAGGTGTTGATCTTGGATTCGGGCGGTTTTCACCGCAAGTATGCAACGGGAAGCGATAACGCAACCGAACCGGTGCACCGGCGGCGAAGACGCTCTGGCTTAGAATTTGAGCGGCGATCACAGTGTTTTACGACCGGCGTTTTACGAACGGCGTTTTATTTCCATTCATAGGCAATAAGTGACTTAAGGCCCCGAACGTAAATTCGATTGCCTTCAACTGCAAGGTGGGCCCAAGAGTTGCTAGTCTCCAGTTTTACCTGACCCAGCATCTCGTATTGATCCGGATTTGCTTTCAGCAGGTACAGCGTTCCACCGGAATCCAGGGCCAGAATCTGGTTCTTACAACCAATCATGCTCCAGTATTCTCCAAAACGCTTACGAGATTTGCTGACCCATTTAGTTTCCCCGCTGCTAATTTCAAAACAGGCTAATTGGCGATTTTGCAGATGAACGTAGGCATGCCCGTCAATGATCACGGGTGATGACATGTAGGCTCTCAGGTTTGATTGCCATTTCGATTGAACGCTCAAGCTCTGGCTTGATTTGGAGATTTCGTAGGCGAATGATTTGTTGTTGTAAGAGCTGGTGAAAATCGTGTTATCCTGGATGGATGGAGTCAGAATGTTCATCCCGCGAAACGATGGAACAGGTTGTTTCCAGAGTGTTTTCCCGGTAGCGATATCAATGCCCGCAAGCTCGGATCTTGATTGAATGACGAGTTGGCGTTGACCGGAAAGGGTGGCCACGATCGGGGAAGAAAATGCTCCCCCGGACATCATGCTTCCGGTTCCCAGAGGAGTCCTCCAAATTTCCTTTCCCGTGAGACGATTCATTTTGAGAAATCCGGCGGAACACTGGATATAGACAGCTTGTTCCATGTCGTCTGGAATCAAAAGCGGTGAACAAACATGGCCAAATGACTCGGGTGAGACTCCGTAGCGCTTGTTGAGATCGACTTCCCAGAGAACTTTGCCGGTGTTGCTGTCCAGGCAAACAAACAGGCCCTTGATTCCGGCGATATAAACCCGCTTGCCATCGGTGGCCGGGGTGGATCGAATCCAACTCCCATTTTTGGCGGCAAAAAACGGAACTGACATTGAACCTTTCCATTCGGTGGACCAGACTTTTTCCCCCGAGACCTTGTTGACGGCCGTCACAACTTCCGATTTTTTATCCTTTGTTTCCGTGGTAATCACCATGTCCCCTAGGACGATGGGCCCGGAATAACTGGAATCAAAGGGTTTTGACCAGAGTTTTTTCAGGTTGGATTCGGTGAGTTCGCTTGGCCAATTTCCCTTCACCAGGCTATTTCGCCCTGACCCTCTCCATTGACTCCAAGTTTCTTTGCCATTTTCCGATAAGTTCCCCTGGCTGTCCTGTGAGAAGGCGGGGACGGCCATTCCAATAAAAACAAAAAGAAATACCGAGGGGATTGTTTGATTCAATTGATTTTTCACGTTTTAGACTCAAAAAGGCTTAAAAACTGAGGAAATTGCATCCGATACGAAGTTTGAACGTATCTACCTAAAGACTGTTCGAAGACATTATAGATATGGATTTAATATTCTGAAGATGGGCCAATTTTTATCTCAGATCAGAATTCGGGTTCCCCGCCAATTTGCCTTTGGCTGGCACGAAAAGGAATCGGCTTTTGACCGCCTGACTCCGCCCTGGGAAAACCTGGAACTGGTGTCCAGAACGGGAAATCTGGAAGCTGGTGAAGTCCAATTGCGGAAAAAAATCGGGCCCATTTGGATTAGTTTGTTGGCAAAACACAGTCAATTCATTCAAAACGAGCAGTTTTATGATGAGCTGTCAGGTGGTCCCTTTAAACACTGGGAGCATTTGCATCAATTCAAATCGGTTGATGCTGATCAAACGGAACTTGAAGATCAGATTCGTTATCAGCTCCGGGGCGGTTTCCTCGGGAATCTCTTGGCGGGAAGATTTGTGCAAAAACAGCTGGGTCAGCTGTTTGCTTACCGTCGGGAAGTGTGCAAACACGAAATTGAAGATCATTTTCGATTGGATCAAGCCAAGTCAAAAACCATTGCGGTCACCGGGTCGAATGGGTTGATTGGCAAGTCGATCTGCCAACTGCTGTCCAACGGGGGACACCGAGTGATCCCGTTGCCGCGGCTGACCTTGAAGAGTTCTCAAGAACAGGTGGGCTGGATTCCTGAGACCGGGCAGGTGAAATTGCCGGCAGGTCTTTCGGCAGTCGATTGTTTTCTCCATTTGGCGGGTTACGGGATTGCGGATCGCCGATGGAACTCTTCAGTGAAAAAGCTTATCCACGACAGCCGGGTTCACACGACGGAAAAATTAACCCGGTACCTGCTGGACCATGAAAAGGTTACGGAGAGTTTTGTTTGTGCCTCGGCCAGTGGGTTTTACGGTAATCGAGGTGATCAGCGACTGGAAGAAAATTCAGAAGCCGGTCAGGGATTTTTGGCGGAAACCTGCCAAGCCTGGGAAGCCGCCACGCACAAGATGCAGGCGAGCGGTTTGCGAACGGTCAATCTGCGGTTTGGTGTTGTGCTTTCGGCTAAAGGTGGAGCTCTCGGCCAGATGCTCTTGCCGTTTAAGATGGGTTTAGGGGGTCGAATTGGATCGGGAGATCAGGTGTGGAGCTGGATTTCTTTTTTTGACGCTTTGCGGGCGGTTCATTTTTCGATCGTGAATCCAGAGCTTAGCGGACCCGTCAATATTTGTTCGCCCGATCCCCAACCCCAACGGCAATTCGCTAGGTGTCTGGGGAACGTTCTGTTTCGGCCTGCCTGTTTTCCGCTGCCGGCCTTTGCGGCCAAAATTTTCTTGGGGGAAATGGCAGAATTCCTGTTACTTTCGAGTGCCCGGGTCTTTCCGCGGAAATTAACCGATTGCGGATTTCGCTTCGTTCATAATAATCTAGAAGAAGCCCTTCGTTTTGAGCTGGGACGCATCAAGATGCATTCGTAGGATTAACTCAAACCCAGAATTCAGTTTTAAAACAATCAAGATTGAGTAGAAACATGCAACAGGAATACGACTGTATTGTGATTGGAGCGGGGCCCGCTGGAGGAACGGCTGCGGCGTTGGTCGCTGAAGGTGGTAATCGCACACTTCTGGTGGAACGCGAAAAGATGCCCCGCTTTCACGTGGGCGAATCATTGATGCCGGAAGTTTACTGGACGCTCAAGCGATTGGGTGTTTTGGAAAAGGTTCAAGCCAAAGGGGCGTTCACGACCAAGAACGGTGTGCAATTTGTGACGGATCGAGGGAAGGAATCTCGACCGTTTTTTTTTCAGGAGCATGATCACCGGGAATGTGCCTTGACCTGGCACGTGAAGCGTTCTGATTTTGATCAGATTCTCTTCGAAAATGCTGCTGAAAAAGGAGCCGATTGTGTCGACCAGGCCCGGGTTACCAGGATTGATTTTTGTGGACCGAGTCTCAACCAAGTTGAGGTTCAGTTGGCAGATGGTTCAACCAACACGGTTTCGGCAAAGGTGATTGTCGATGCGTCAGGCCAACAGTCCCTGATTGCCAATAAACTGGCTCTCAAGGAGGTGGATCCCAAGCTCAAGAAAGCAGCAATTTGGGGTTATTTTAAGAATGGAAAACGAAATTCCGAGGAAGGGGCTCCCGAAGTCACCTGTATTTTGCATACCCGGGACAAGAAAGCTTGGTACTGGTACATCCCGTTGTCCGATGGAACGATTAGCGTGGGTCTGGTCTCTAACAACGAGTTTATTTTAAAGGGCCGCGGCAAGCCTCACGATACATTTTTCGAAGAAATGGAGAACTGTGAGGGTGTGCAAAGGCGGTTAGAGGGGGCAACACTCGAAGGAGAGGTCCGGGTGGCCAAGGAGTTTTCCTACAAAACGAAAAAGCATGCCGGTGAGGGATGGGTTTTGGTTGGTGACGCTTACAGCTTCATCGATCCGGTGTATTCATCAGGAGTTTTTCTGGCACTTCGATCGGGCGAATTCGCTGCGGACGCGATCAACCAGGGGCTCCAAACAGGCGATTTATCTGCGGCTCAGCTCGGGTGTTGGACCGAGGATTATGACCAAGGGGTCAAGCTTTTTCGGAAGCTGGTCGACGCGTTTTATACTGACGAATTCAGCTTTGGCGAATTCATGAAACAATACCCGCATTACAAGAAAAATTTGACGGATTTGTTGATTGGCCGTGTTTACGGAGATGAAGATCCCGGGGAAATCTTCCGGGAAATGGAGCCCTGGATTGAACATTCCAAGGCGGGAACACTCGATGACTACGTGGCCACACTTTCTCCGCCTTCGACAATGATGGAGTCGCTCTAGACGGTTGACCGATTCGACAGGGCAGACAAATTTCATTAAACTACCAAGCTGCATCGAGCTGTGGCCCATCGTTGAACTTTCTCCATGGCTTGTGATCTTGAAGATTTCGGGGCTGTAGCTCAGTTGG
>JAZABE010000685.1:0-2728 GCA_036137535.1 Planctomycetota bacterium
TCTCGGATATCCCTGGCATTGGAAGATTGTTTCGTTTTGAATCCGAGCAAAACACACGTACCGAACTGTTCGTGATTTTACGTCCCGTCGTGATTGACTCCCCGGAAGATCGCGACCGATTGATGCAAATCGAATCCCAACGAATGAATTGGTGCGTGGAAGACGTGATCGATATCCATGGTCCCATCCTGGAAAAAGAAACCCTTGCGGGTGAAACCGATACAGTTTACCCGGATCGAACACCAACCGGTTACCATCGCGAGGCCAAACTTCAACAGGCACCCAGCCGAGAATCTTTTGAGATGGGTTCGCTTGCTCCTTTGAATAATGGGAATCCAAGAGACCAAAACCTACTGGGACAAATGCCTCAACCCACTGAGCGGCATTTTGCCACCGAAACTCGACAACGGCCTAACCCTCAAATGCACCAACAGCAGCCCGCCTATCCCCACAATCCGCAGGTTTTTCAGTTGGGCAGTCCGCCAAACCCTCAGAGCAGCGGGGCCACACCCAAAACCAGCCAAGCATCCCAGAAAAACGGACTCTTCCCTTTTAGTTTCAAGTAAAGGCAATTGCACCCGGACAACCTAAAACTCAGGAAAAACCATGAAGACATTTTCAGGTTTGATTTGCATTCTATTGATGGCCGGCTGTCAAACGTTGAGCAAGTCAGAAAAAATCACGAATTCGCCAACGCCAAAATCTCCACCCCAGAACTCTTTCGCAGACTACAATCCGATCAGCAAATTGACAGGTAACAGTCTTCCCAAGGGGAGGCCGGATTCTATTGTGGCCATCTGGAAAGATGCGACCTACACGGTTTCCGCGCAACAACCGACCCGGGGTTTCGGCGGCAGACTGTACTTTTACGATCGAAGCAAGAATCCAATTGTGGTCGATGGTGAACTGGTAATCTATGGTTTCAAGGATGACAAACTAAACCCCGAAAAAATCCCTGAAAAACGGTTTGTATTTACCCGGGAAGACCTACCCAACCACATGTCTGTTTCTTCCGTAGGTCCTTCCTACAACGTGTGGCTTCCTTGGGACCACATCAACGGTGAGCAGAAAAACGTGACCATCATTGCCTTGTTCAAAGAATCTGGGTCAAACGGTCGGGTTTGTCGAAGCGAAGCTATTCCCGCCCTTCTACCTGGAACCAAACCTGCATTTCAAGAAGCAACCGCTGATTTGATCGAAGAAATACGGGCCAAAGAAGCGATCCGGTCCAACGTCAAAAAAGTTGGATTTGAGCAATCCAAGCCCGCAGGCACCCAAAAAGTAAAAACCCACGAAATCCGGATTCCTTCAGGTGCTCAGCAAAGACTCTTTGGCAATGTTCCCACGACGGAATACCGGTTACCCGAACCCAAGATTCGGTCCAGGAATCAACTTGGCACGAACAACCGGGAGCCTGCTAATTTTGCAATCCCACGATCTTCAACTGGCTCTTTACCTGGTCAACGCCAGGTTCAAACCGGGCAATTCGTTCGGCAAGGGAAGCTTCCTCCCGGGAAGCAACCTCCCCGACTAGGACCAACGTCTTACCTTGCAAAACACCGGTAATCTTGGAATCTCGAAATTTCGGGATTCGCACTATTCGAGCATTGAGTTGCTGAACCCCCTTGTCCACTGACATTCCATCGAACTTGAAACCCAGTCGAAAAGGCGCTCGAATACCTCGACCTTTAACCGCCGAATCCTGGTTTACATTTTGATTCGCGGCACGACCGCCAAACAAAGAGTTCAGAAAATTCATGTTGTTGGCGCCACCCCCATCTCCACCTCCTAAGGTGGTATTGTTGTCGCCGGTGTTGGTCGCGGCACGATTGTCTTGAATCTCTTCCCGACCTGACACTCGGCCGCCGCCAAATTGCCCATCTCCACCACTAAAACCACCTCCATCGCCTCCACCGCCTTGACCACCTTGGGAAAAGCCCAGGTTTATCAAACCACAAAACACCATTAAAAAGGCAAAAACGCTGACAATTCTATTCATTCCAAGATTCCAATTGAGTGGAAAGGCAACTCGTCTTATCCTAATATCGTAACAATGAAGGACCCGGTCGAACCACCTTGAGATTGCGTGCTTTACCAGAAAGTCCCTAAAATCCGTTTTTATGCGAAACTTTCTCGCAATCGGACGGTACAAAGTAGAATAAACCTTTGGATTGACACGGTTTAACGTCAAACCCACCATTAACCCCACTGGAGCCCCACGTGTCGAAACGTCGTGCGTCTATCAAGGCATTGATCACATTTTTCCTCGCCGGCCTGTTAACAGCCCCTTCGATAGCCGAACATCCCGAGGCTGAAAAACTTCTACCGGAAAAAACGGTATTTTTGCTGAAAATCGAAAGTATCGAAGAATTCACTGGAAGCTTCATGGAAACCGGTTTCATGAAGATGCTCCAGGATGAAAAAATTGCTCCGGTGGTTGAAAGTCTTTATGGCTCTGTGGAAGATGCCTACGCGGACGCCGAGGCTGCAATTGGTGTCAGCCTTGATGAGCTCCAGACCCTTTTAAAGGGGGAGGCTTGTTTCGCCGTCGTGGCGCAAAAAAACGAACCAATTTCCTTTGTGCTGCTGGCGGATTACCAAGGCAATGCCGAAACGGCCGATAAACTTCTTTCTTTGGGGGAAACGCAGGCCGAAAGCAGTGGTGCTGACCTGGATATCGAAGACGTTGAAGGTGTCGAAATCCGGGAAATCTCCGGCCGTAATGAAG
>JAZABE010000686.1:0-6460 GCA_036137535.1 Planctomycetota bacterium
TCGTCAGATTTAAATGACCAACACTACCTAGACGTCCCGGCCCGAATCATTGACAAATCCAACGTGGATGAATTCGAAAGGGAACTCAAGGCAAACCTGGCAGCGGGCAAGTAAAACATGTATCCACTTCGAATTAAGGCGGAGTCGTACTCCGCCTTTTTTCGATTTCTTGGCGGAGTCTCTCGCAAAACCCCAACGACTGGTCCGTTTTTTCAGGTACGATAGAGACCGGTTTCCTTTTTTTCGTGGCCCGATTTTTCAACGACATTGCAACCCAACACCGTCTTACAAGCCAAGTCAATCGTTAAGAGTTTTCCCGGGGTCAAGGCTCTCAAGGGGGTCTCTCTCGAACTTCGTCAGGGAGAGGTCTTGGCGTTGATCGGGGAAAACGGTGCCGGCAAAAGCACTTTGATGAAAATACTGGCTGGCATCCAGTCCCAGGACAAAGGCGAATTGGTTGTGAACGGGCGAACCGTTGAATTCACCAATGTTCAGCAAGCGACCTCAGCCGGAATTGCCCTGATCCATCAAGAATTGAATCTTTGCGATAACCTTGACCTGGCAACGAACATTTTCCTTGGCCGGGAAAATTCTTGGGCCGGTTTAATCAAATCTCGGGACTTGTACGGTCAAGCGGAAAAACACCTTCGCGAGATTGGATTGAATGAAAGCCCAACGACCCTGGCAGGTGAACTGAGTGTGGGCAAGCAACAAATGGTTGAAATCGCCAAAGCCCTTTCAACCCAGGCCAACATTCTCATCATGGACGAACCCACCAGCAGTCTTTCCCAGCAGGAATCGGAAAACCTTTTCCGGATCATCCGGCAGCTTCAACAAAAAGGAGTCAGCATTATCTATATTTCCCATCGCCTGGGTGAAGTCATTCAGTTGGCAGACCGGGTCGAAGTTTTTCGGGACGGGGAAAATGCTGGGCAGCTTCAACGGGGAGATATCAGCCAGGATGCAATGGTCAAATTAATGGTGGGTCGTGAAATCAACGATATTTTCCAGGCTCGCCAGAAGACAACATTTCAACCGATGCTCGAAGTCAGCCAGGTCGTCAGCCCAGCCCACCCAAATCACAAGCTTTCATTTTCAGCCGGGAAAGGAGAGATCCTCGGATTTGCCGGTCTCGTTGGTGCTGGCCGGACAGAACTGATGGAAACGCTGTTCGGTATTACGCCGGCAATTTCGGGAGCCATTTCCATTGATGGCATACCGATCGAAATCGATTCCGCCCAAACCGCGGTTTCAAACGGCATTGCGTTGGTGCCCGAGGATCGAAAAAAAGACGGACTCGTCTTGGAAATGGACGTGCGAAAAAATATCAGCCTACCGTCGCTCGATCGAATGTCTTGGTTGTCGGTTTTTTCAAGGCAGATGATCGAGCGCCAATCCAGCCACCAGCTGATAAATCAACTTTCCATCAAAACTCCCAGCGGGGATCAGCCAGCTAAGTTTCTCTCCGGTGGCAACCAACAAAAAGTAGTCGTTGCCAAATGGCTCCCCCTACAGCCAAAACTCTTCCTGCTTGATGAGCCCACTCGCGGTGTTGACGTGGGAGCCAAACGCGAAATTTATGAACTCATTCACCAGTTGGCTGACCAAGGCGCCACCGTCATTTTCGTTTCCAGCGAAATGGACGAAATCCTAGGACTCTCCGACCGCGTCATTGTGATGCATGAAGGCCAAATCACTGGCGAACTGACCAAAACCAATTTTTCAGACGAAGCCGTGATGAGCCTCGCCACCGGTACCCAGCTCCAAGAGGTAGGTTGAACAGGAATGAACTCTCAAAAAACCCAGGGATTTTTTCTTCTCTTGATTTTCGTTTGGTTGGGCACTTTCTTTCTCAACGATGGATTTGCCGGTGAATACAACTCGCGAAATTTGATCCGCTATTGCACGATGTTTGGAATCATTGGCATCGGTGTAATGTTTGTCATTGTAACGGGGGGCATTGATCTCTCGATTGGTTCCACCATTGGGCTCATCGGCGCCTCCCTGGTGCTATTACTGAGATTGAACCCGGTCGAAACACTGAAACCACTCGCCGAAAACGAAAAAACCAAAGTCGTCTGGTTCTTCTGGATTCTCGTCGTCTTGATGACCACCTGCAGTTCAGCCTGGTTGATCATGGCGTTTTTCAAAAAAAACCGAACCACCAAAAAACTACTTTTCCCAGCAATATTTCTGAGTCTCGGCATCCTCTCGTACCTGGGATTTGCCTACGCCAACTCCGCGGCGGACAATGCAGCCAGGATCCCCTGGATTGTTTTTCTTTTATTTTCAATATCACTTCATATCGGACTGTTGCACGGGGTCCTGATCACTCGCTTTCAACTGCAACCGTTCGTCGTCACCCTGGGTGGTTTGCTGTGTTATCGTGGACTCATTCGCTGGCTTACCAGCGACACCACACAAGGCCTGGGGTCAACCTTTGACGAATCCTTGAGAATGGTCGCGCGGGGACAAATCTGCACAGTTTCGACCATGATGCTGATCGTGGGGACAGGTGCCGCTGTCTATTTTGGTCAACAACTGCTCACCACCAAAGCACGGGGTCCCAAGACACGCCATCAGGCCATTGTGGGGACATCCATTGCTTTAATCCTGGCGATTATTGGCAGCAGCCGATTCTGGCAAGGTTTTACGCGGGAAAATTTCAATATCCTTTTTGACACCCATATTCTGGGCGTGATTCCCCTGAAGTTTTCAACTTGGACAACGGTGGTCACCGAAGCATCAGCTGCTCGCCCCCGGATGATCATGGAATTCTGCTGGATCCCCATGGGGATTCTTCTCCTGGTTTGCTTGGGGTGTCTTGTCACCTCTGCTTTCAAGTCCCGAACTCAAAAAACCCTCAAAGAACTTCTTTATCTTCCCATTGATTTTTTCTGGCTAAGTGGATCGCGCCAAACTAATGCCATCCAGTTTTCACTTGTCGCCATTGGCGGTCTGGCAATCACGGTCACCGCGCTGCGGTATGCCTTCTTACTGGCCAACGGAGAATGGGAAACAAACCTAACCCAAAACCAGGCGTGGTGGGCCAATATGATTTCTGTATTTACCGCGTTGGCGCTGGTCATGGCTTCAGTCTCCAGGCTTGGGCGATGCGTTTCACTGCATGGCAATTCCACCAGCAAGCTCCTTTTCCCCATCGCCGGTGCCTTGGCCATTCTTTTCATCCTGAGCAAGACAGAACTTTCGACGACCATGGTGCAAACGCCATTTTTCATCTCGGGAATCCTTGCCCTGTTGGCCATCGTAGTTTTTGATAAAACCGTTTTTGGCCGCTACCTGCTCGCCATCGGCAACAACGAAAACGCGGCCCGGTTTAGCGGGATCGATACCCAGGAAGTCAAAATTGCTGCCTACGTGATTTGCTCGGGAATTGTCGGAATATCGGCCATTATATTTATGCTCGATTTCAATTCCGTGGCACCGACCGGTTTCGGCTCATTTTACGAGCTTTACGCCATCGCTGCCGTAGTTCTAGGAGGGTGCTCGCTGAGGGGTGGAGAAGCTAACGTCATTGGCGTTTTACTGGGAGCGTCCATTATGCGGGTCTTAGCCAACGCGCCCGATATGATTGACTTCCCCAAGACACTGGAATACACCATTCTGGGATTGGTCATCTTGATCGGAGTCATTGTCGACGATCGAATTCGAAAACAATCAGCGGCCAAGGCAATGGAAGCCAACCCGGCCGATTAACGTCATTCAAACCGGCTTTCTCGGTTTCTGATCCGGCCGTGAACCTCGGCTAAATCGCCAATCGAGGATTCCACAGTTGGCCAACAGCAGGATAGTCATAAGTAGCGAAGAGAGGGCTGTGGCTAAATTCAAGCACCACATTCCCCAAGTCACCAGGGTCGCGTAAGCGGTTGCCCCGACCAATAAACCACTCACCCAGAAGCGCCCTCGCTCATGCCAATTGCCCATGCCCAAACCCAGAGACAGGCCCACCAGCAGAATACAATCAGGACCCAGGAAAATCCAAAAAGATTGAACTTCAAATCCCTGTTTGAAAAACAAGGCCCGTGACAACGGAAACAGCGTCATCCCTAACCACCAACCACTAATCGCAAAAGCCTGCACCCAGTAAAAAATAATTGGCCAGGAAAGTTTCGATCTAGGAATGTCCACAACAACACCTCCCTGTTACCGTTCGACCAAGCCGGATGGATTCTTGGCAACTGGGCTCGTTAGATGGCATCCTGGGAATCCGTGCAAAGGTTGATTCATGGTTTGTTTTTTTCCTTCGGGTTAACCCGAAGCTTTTGATGAACATTGGCCACGTCCCACATGTAATGGCCAATCTTATGCTCCCGGGCAAGTTTGATCTGCTTGAACGATTCTTCTTTTTTGCCTTGCACTTCGTAGAGCAACCCAATGTAGAGGTGTGCATAGAACTTCGCTGAATTCCTCTGGGAGGCGTTCGCGGGTAATTTCTCCGCTGCCTGGATGACCTTTTCTGGTGACAGCCGTCCCTGGTACATCTCGTAAATCTGCATCATTGGAATTCGACGATCGTTTGCAATCGGAAGCAAGTTTTGACGAGCTGCTTCGACGTTTTTGGACCGGGCAACACATAAAAAACGCCACGCGGAATTTTCAACATCGTTATCGTGGTACGTTTGGTAAATCTCGAATTGCTGTGCGCCCTGCTCAAACTGGTTAGCGTAGTACAGGGAAATCCCTCGTTCCCACTGTCGCGACTTGAGTTGAGGACTCAGTTTCACATGCCGGTCAAAATCCGCTACCGATGCCTGGATCTTTCCCGCCTGGAACCGAACGCGACCCCGGTAATAATAAGCCTGGGAGGTTTCGGGCTGTTTATCCAAGATGGCCGACAATTGCTTTTCTGCCGTGAAATGATCCGACTTCTGGATTGCTTTCTGCGTTTCTTGCCAGAGCCGGTCGATTTCCTGGGAATCGTCTTGCTGGAACAACGCCAAGCCCAGGCTGAACACCGTAATTAATCCCATCGATTTCATCCTGCCGCTCTTTTCCTTGGGTTCTAGGTAATGAAGTCTTATTGAATATCGTCTAGAATAATCGCTGAGCGAATTTGACCAATCCCCGGTCGGCGATCCAACCATTAACTCATTGTAAATGATATGCGACTTCCAAGATTCATCCCAGTTATTGTCTTGCTGTTCCTACCTACACTCAACTGGAATGCCTCCATCTCAGCCCAAGATTCCAAGAGCGTCAAACCAACCATCCACTTCAAGAAACAGCAGCTGGATACCGTTTTTCGCAGTGAAGGTGTAGCGATTGGTGATTTCAATCGGGATGGAAAACAAGACATCGCCGCTGGGTACGTCTGGTACGCTGCACCAGATTGGAAAATGCACTCCGTGATGGAAAATGCCCCGGAATACAAAGTCCCGGGTTACAGCAACAGTTTTTGCACTTTCGCCGAAGATCTAAATCAAGATGGATGGCAAGACATTATCGTGGTCGATTTTCCTAGCACTCCCACCTGGTGGTTTGAAAACCCAAAAGGAAAGCCAGGTGCTTGGAAAAAACACACACTCACCCCGGTCACCAACAACGAGAGTCCTCAGCTACTGGATCTCGATGGCGATGGTATCACGGAATTGATCTGCGCCACCGCCCCCACCAAGGCCACTGCGGATGGACCCGACCGGGTCATGAGCTTTCTTTCCCGTCAAACCGACATCACTCAGCCTTGGAAAATCCACCCGGTTTCAGCCAAGGCAGCGCCTTACACTACCAAGTATTCCCATGGACTGGGAATCGGGGACATTGATGGGGATGGACTAAAGGACATCGTCGTGCCGGCCGGCTGGTGGAAATCCCCTCGCAACCCTAAAACGGGAACTTGGAAATGGATGCCGGCCGAATTTGGTTCCAAGCCCGGCGGAGCCACCATGTATGTTTATGATTTTGACGGGGACGGGGACAACGATGTGCTGGGCAGCAGCCCCCATGCTTTTGGAATCTGGTGGTATGAACAAATCGGCAATAACCAATGGAAAACCCATGAAATTGATCGGACGTTTTCACAAACTCATGCCGTCTGTCTCGCCGACATTAACGGAGACGGCTTGATGGATTTTGTAACGGGAAAACGCTGGTACGCTCATAACGGTGGAGACCCAGGGGCCAAAGAGCCCTCAGTGATGCACTGGTTCGAACTCAAACGAGAAAAGGGAAAAGCTTACTGGGTTCGCCACCAGTTTGATCACGACAGCGGAATTGGCACTCAATTTGACGTCGCCGATGTTAACGGCGATGGCCTACTGGATGTCGTCACTTCCAACAAAAAAGGGGTCTTCTATTTTCGCCAGATCCGAAAATAGCTACTGAAATTTTAGCCCACCGGGCATCCCAATACTCCCTGTTAACAACATCGCCCACCCGGGTAAACGCCTCCTGTTTTCTGCGAAACGCCATCATCGATGCAAAAATTCCAATCCCCAACACT
>JAZABE010000687.1:0-1343 GCA_036137535.1 Planctomycetota bacterium
TGGGAAACCACTGCGGCGATCGATGGAAAACGACCCCAGGCTTCCGCGACAGCTTTCATTATTCAAAATCAAGGCCGCTTTTTCTTGTTAAATGAAAGAGGTGAATTTATAATTTCCAATCTCAACGAATCTGGCTATCACGAAATCGACCGAGTCAAAATCATCCAGCCGACCAACACTGCATTTGGCAGAAAAGTGGTTTGGAGCTCTCCAGCTTTTGCAAATCGCAAGGGGTTTTTCCGAAATGACGAAGAAATTATTTGCGTCGAACTGGCCCAATAAACCACCGACCCAAAAACGAACAGGGCTGCACAACCCAATACGCTGCCCTTCTTTTCCCGACGGATTTCATTAGAATTGCCCGCTGGTTTTTCAGATTCACGCTGCCTGAAAAACAACCTGATTGTCGATCACCGACAGCACCACTTCGATCGAATTCTGCCGATTGACACCCACAACCACAAAGGTCTTCAACAACTCCGTTTCGGGCAACTTTGGGTTCATTAAACCCAGTGGATTTAAACTGGCCAAACGAAAGGCGTCCCGCATCGGCAACTGCAACCGTTTCATCAGAAACTCCACTCCATATTTCAAAGGGCGGTAGGCACCAGCGTTCAACTGTCGCTGTCCGGCAATCACTAGTCGCTGATCTTCGGTGACTTCAACGTCACCCAAGGACGAATCCGTATACAATCCAGCCGGCATCCCTGACAAATGGGTCGTGTCACTGACCAAGACACAATTGCCATTGCCCTTGGATCGCAATATCACCTTGAGCACAGCCTTATCCAGATGGACGCCGTCTGCGATTAACCCGCCCATCAACCGATCATCGGCAATTTGCTCCCAAAGGTAGTTGGGGTGCCGCAGGATCTCCGGATGCATACCATTGCCGAGGTGAGTTGACATCGTGGCACCACTGTCCACGGCGCGGCGAATTTGTTCGCAAGAAGCAGCCGTATGTCCGATCGATGCGATCACGCCTTCAGCGACCAATGACCGAATCATTTCATCACTGGTTTCAAACTCCGGAGACAATGTGACCAAACGAATTCGACCTTGGGCCCGGGCTTGTAACCATTGGAATTCTTCAATATCAGGTATTCGACAATGTAATTTGGGGTGTGCCCCGCGGGGACCATCGACGGGTGAAATGTAAGGACCTTCAAGATGAACGCCCAAAAACATCGAATCAAACAACGGCGATTGGTCGGCAAGGTGGGCCAGATTTTCCAGCGCAGCACCCAATACCTCCAGTGAATTGGTGGTTAACGTCGGCAGTATCCGGGTGACCCCTAAACCCAGTTGTTCTTTGCAAAACACTTCGATCTTCTCGAGGTCCA
>JAZABE010000688.1:0-3819 GCA_036137535.1 Planctomycetota bacterium
AGAAAAATCTAAATTTAATTGGTGTGCCTGTTGCAGGAACTCAACGGTCATCGTGAGGATTTCTTCTTCAGCAAAGGGTAAGTGATATTTGAGAATTGCGATTTCTTCATCACGGGCAGGGAAACCAAGGGTTAAAGTGGGTTGTAGGCGACTGAGGATATAGTCGGGGATCTCGAAGGTTGAATCATCTTGGTTCATCGTTACGGTGCAGCGGAAATTGGGGTGAGCCCGTACCGTGATTCCAGCCACGATGGATTCGACGTAACGGCGATGATCGAGAAGAGGCGCCAAGCTGGCCCAAGATTTTTCATTCATCCGGTTGCCTTCATCGAGAATGCAGACACCTCCCTTGAGCATTGCGGTTACCAGGGGTGAAGCATGATAAGCAATCTTGCCGCTTTCAGCTAAAACGGGTGTTACCAGTAAATCTTCTGGGCGGGTGTCAGCCGTGCATTGGTAAATATAGAGGTCTTGTTGACGTTCCTTGGCTGCCGCAATAGCCAAGGCGGTTTTGCCGATTCCTGGACTCCCGACCAACCTCGGAGACAACGGTAGATCGTTGTCGCTCACAACCAACCAGCAGGCAAGGATCTGCTTGAGGATTTGTTTTTGTCCGATCCATTTTGTGTCAAACACGTGGGATTCACTGAGTTCCAGCTGGATACCGTTGATTTCAATGACTTCTGGCATTCAAAAATTGTCTTGGTAAGATCACGAAATAGAAGATTTAATCCTAGCCTTGACTGTAAGGCGTTCAAGTCCCGATTCAAACAAACTGAAAGATGCTTTCACTTCAAGAACATTCAGCGTTTATTACCGGCTCTTCCCAGGGCATCGGTTTGGCCATTGCGAATTCAATCGCTGCTGCAGGCGGGAGGATCTGTCTGCACGGACTTCAACAAGATTCAAAAAGTGATGCCGCCAGACAACAGGTAGCCGATTTGTCTGATCACCCTGTTGATTATGTCGCGGGTGACCTGGCGGATTCCAGTATTGATTGCGTGGAAAAGGTATTCCTGGAAGCGATCGGGAAGAACCCAGAGATCGATTTATTAGTAAACAACGCTGGAACTTACATGGACCAGCCATTTCTTGAAATGGATTATGAGACTTTCGACCGAACCATGCGATTAAATGTCTATGCTTATTTTTTCATGACCCAAAAATTTGCCAGGTACTGGGCCGAAAATGGTATTCAAGGGCGCGTTTTGTTGATCGGGTCGATTAATGGTCGATTGGCTGAGCCGGATCATTCAGCGTATGATACGTCCAAGGGTGCCATTGAAATGATGGTCAAAACGTTGTGTGTTTCGCTGGCCTCTCATCAAATTCGAGTCAACGGCCTAGCTCCGGGGCTTTTCAAAACACCACTCACTGCCGGGGCACTTGCGGATCAACAATTATTGGATTGGATGAAGCTTCATACGCCCAACGGACAGGTGCCTGGTCCGCAAGCCTGTGGTGAAGCTGCGGTTTACCTGTTGAGTGATGAAGCTTGGCACGTGAACGGACAAATGTTGTTGGTTGATGGCGGGATGAGCGCCTGGCAGCAACCGGATCCTCCATGATTTGGGTGTGAGAGATTTATGAAGAAAAAAGTCTATGTTTGTAATACCGGTGGAACGATCGGTATGAAGCCAACGGTTAACGGTTACGAACCAAGAGCCGGATTTTTGGTGGAACTGATGCGTTCAATTCCGGAACTTTCACATCATGAGATGCCTCAATACGAGTTGCATGAGTTTGATCCCTTACTGGACTCGGCGAATATGCGTCCCTGCAATTGGTTGTCGATTGCCAAGGATATTCAACAACGTTATGAGGAATTCGACGGTTTTATCGTAATGCATGGTACCGACACGATGGCCTACACCGCGTCCGCACTGTCTTTTTTGCTTCGAAATCTTGGAAAGCCTGTCATCCTGACCGGTTCACAGATTCCCCTTTGTGAAATACGCAATGATGCTCGAGAAAATTTGATCACGTCTTTAATGGTTGCAGCCAACTTCAACGTTCCCGAGGTCTCCATTTGTTTTGGAGGCTATCTTCTGAGAGGCTGCCGGGCGAAAAAAGTAACGGCGAGCGGATTCGATGCTTTTCAGTCCCCCAATCTGGCTGCCTTGGGTTCGATCGGGACAAGCATTAATCTGAATTCAGAGCTGGTTCAGGAACAAAGCAGTGCAAAGTTTTCTCTTGCTTTTGAACAGGATCAAGGTCCCCAGGTTGCGGCATTCCGCTTGTTTCCCGGGATTAATCACGAGATCCTTGCCAACCTGTTTCGACCACCGCTGAAGGGGATAGTGATCGAAGCCTTTGGTGTCGGTAACGCGCCGAGCAATGACTCCCGTTTTTTGGAAGCTGTAAAATCTGCTACCGATCGGGGAGTGGTTGTAGTGGTTTGTACACAATGCAATCAAGGAAAGGTTGACCTTGAGGGCTATGCGGCTGGTAGTGCACTTGAAAAAGCGGGCGCGATTGGTGGACTGGATATGACTGCCGAAGCAGCACTCGCAAAACTCTACTGCTTGCTGAATATTTATCAGAATGTTGAGCAAGTGAAGGTGGAAATGCAAAAGAACTGGGCTGGTGAGTTAACAGATAACCGGTCCGATTAAGTTGCTCGAGTGAATGAGGCAAACCAGTAAAGGGGAGCCTGTCCCTGTCCCTGCTCAATACAATGCCATGGTGAGTTTTCGACGATACTCGTGAGTTAACTCGGATTCATCAGGCAATGCCCTGAAGATATCCACCATCAGTTGTCGTGCCTGTTCGCCTACACCGGTCTTATCGGCTTCGACCAGTCCCAGGCAGATCTCGAGGGCCTTGCCGTATTCCTGTTGCCCCACCAGTCCGCTTGCATACTTGAACTGCAATCCAAGATTGGTTGGATCGGATTCGGCTTGTTGTAGCGCTTGCTCGATATCGATATTGGACCTGGAGTGCATTTCAATCTTGGCCTTGATTTTTTGTGCCTCGGGTTCGAGAAACCCCCGTTCTTCCAAGGTTTCAATAATCAGCTTGGCTTGATCGACAGATCCCTTGTTCAGATGGGCTGTGGCTAGGCCCATCAATAGTGTTGGTTGGTCGGCCTGGCTTGAACGAATTGCTGTAAGTTTTTCGATGGCTGTATCGGGTTCGGAGTCAACCAATTTTAAGGCGTTGCTGACTTCTTGACTAACGAGTTGGTTGTCAATCCACTCTTTAATTTGGGCTTTTGCCAAACTACCCGTAAAGGCATCGACGGGTTCGCCGCCAAGGAATGCGAAAACGATTGGGATCGATTGGACTCCGTAATTCATCGAGGCTTGAGGGGCTTTTTCCGTGTCGACTTTGACTAGCGTGAATTTTCCTTGGTAGTCATTAGCCAGTTCTTCAAGCACGGGGCCTAGAATCCGACAAGGAGCACACCATTCGGCCCAGAAATCAACGAGACACAAGGTTGATTGGGAACGCTGGATGACTTCTTTTTCGAAGCACTCGTCGGTTGCATCAACAACCCACTGTGATTTGGTTTCGTCGGCCATTTTAATTCAAATCGGGTAGGTCTAGGAATTAAGTGATCAAGGTTGAGGATAGAAGGTTTTTTGGTCAGACTCGTAAGTCGGCCTGTTCAGCGGAGACGCCGTATTGTTCTTTGATCGGAGTTACGATTGATTCACAGAACTGGTCGACCTGTTCCCGGGAACGTCCGACGAAATCAAGTGGGTTCACTTGTCGTTCGAGGTTGACCTTGGCAAAGTTGGGGTCGCTCTTGATTCGTTCCATCAATTCGTTAGGCTGGTTTTCATTCTTGACGCCGTTGGCACAGGCAACGCTGTG
>JAZABE010000689.1:0-1913 GCA_036137535.1 Planctomycetota bacterium
TGCTGAGCCACTTCGATGGCCGCGTTGGTTGCTGCTTGATCCCATTCAGCACTGACCGCAATTCCTCGTTCATAGCCACTGGCGCTGTCATCGGGCGGAAATGGAGTTTGCACAAGAATACCGGTACCAATCGTGGCCGGATAGAAATTGCGTTTTGGGATGACCTGTCGAGTCCCTCCCGGCGGAACCCACATCAGACTCATTGAAGCCGTGGGATCTTTGAAGCGAAAAGTTTCCAGCCGGAAAAAGTACGGCAACCCTCCTTGAAGATAGATTGTGCCGGAATGCTCAGCCTCACTATCTTTGGTGGCAACATATTTGTCGACAAGTCGTTTTTCCCGATCGTTTATATAAAGCCGAATGCTGTTTGGGCTTTTAACAACGAAATCATAGATACCACTCTCTTCTGCGATGACGGCACCCTGCCAGCGGATACTGAATTCTTCCTTCTTGGAAATTTTTTCATGGGGTAGCGTGCGATCGAAATCAAAATCAATGCTATCAACGACTTCCTGCCCGACTTGCTTACCAAACCCACGGGTGTCGTAGTAAGTCGCGTGAATCCCACGACCTTCGTTCAATTGGGGCTTCCCAAGAAAGGCTGTAAAGATATCGCCTACAGTTTGCTTGTACTGGCGGTTTGTGAGTCGAGCCAATTCGATTCGAGGCGGTTTTTGGCTTGCCCTGGCTTCCGGTGTATAAAACGTCTCAAAAATATAACGCCCAACCGCAACGGCATTTTCACCCTTGCAGGTATTGGGTTTTTCTTCAGGCATGGTTTCGACAATCACCTGAATCAACTCGGGTAGCTTTTTTTCACCATCAAGCCGATTTTCGTTAACCCCGACGACTCCTTCGCCCTGCAGGCCATGGCAGTGTGCACATTGCTTCAGATAGATGCGTTTGCCTTGGTCATCGCCAAAGCATTTACCCGAAAAACCAAAGAGAGAGGAAATCAGCAGCGCCAGAACGATTGCCGTACCACTCGTTCTGGACAGCGATTTTACGTGCGTCATCTTAGTCGCTGCCTTACACCCCAGTTTTCGTCAACAAAGTTGGCGGACCCAAGGATTTCGGGGAATCGATAAATAAAGTCGTTGGCTTCGAACCCAACATCGTTTACTTGCCCAGGATCGGTGACTCGAACCCTTCAAGGTCTGCAGGCTTTACACCCTTGCGATAACCCCCAAAATTAAAAGTCACGGGATGATAGGGCCCAACAAAGCCAACGTTGTTCTCGGGTTGAATGGCAGAATCCATTCCCAAGCACCACAGGTGAGCGTTGACCAACAACCGGCGAAAACCTTCGTTGAGAATATCCTCTGAAGCGCCGTGGGTCGTGGCAAACACTCGTGACTTTGGATTGTTCTTCTGGTAGGTGCGAACCCAGACAACCGGCAAAACCTCTTTGCTTGGGTCGGCGGGATCGTTGATTTTCATACCGTTGAGTATCTGGCCCTTGGCCAACACAACGCTGCCCTCCCGGGGGTGAGCGTTATAACCACCGCATTGCGTGTGCACATCCTTCACGCCCCGCAGAATCGGATGAGTTTTTTGGTCTGCTTGTAGGATCAAGCGAGAACTCTGCTTGTGGTTTCGACCATAATGGCCAACCCAGTGCTCACCCAGAATCGCTTCTCCAAATCCAAATTTCCAATCTTTGTCCTTGCCGTTGTAGCCTTCATTGTATTTTTCAAACTTCCCTTTTAGACCCTTGAATCCATGGGTGCTCGTCCGCAGTCCAATCACAGGTTTTCCCGATTGAATGTAGTCATCGATATATTGCATTTGATCATCTTTGAAGGCCTGAAAGCGGGTAAATAAAACCAGCAGGTCTGCTGTTTGAATGGTTTCCAAGCCGCTGATGTGATTACTCCCCGGCTTGATGGTTCCATCCTTGGGATCCGTCGTAA
>JAZABE010000690.1:0-10466 GCA_036137535.1 Planctomycetota bacterium
ACCAAAACCGGCACCAAAACAGCTCTTTTGGCTTCCTTCTCTTCGGAACTGGCCATTCTTGGTGTTACTCGGTGACGGATGGATCCAATCCGGCAGCTTGAACAGTCTCGCTAGGGGACTTCAAAATCGGGCATTTCGAATGACTGGGATTTAGGCAGTTCTTCCAAGGCGTTCAGCCCAAACAAATCAAGAAAGCGATCTGTTGTGCGGTAAAAAGTTTGCACCCGCTGTCCGTCGTTTTTTTTCCTTTCAACCTGAATCAACCGTCGCCTAACGAGTTGTCCCAAGATTGAACCACTCGGCTTCATGCGCTTCGCCTCTAACTCTTTCTTGGTGACTGGCTGCAAGTAGGCCACCAGGGAAAGAACGTCGACAACCGATTGCGAAAGGGTTGCCGCTTTTTCCTCACGATAAAACCGTTTCCGACAAAATTCAAATTCCTTGGACAGCACCAGTCGATATCCGTCTTTCTCCAAAATGATTTCAAATGGTGACCGACTTGTTCGATAGGACTCATTCAGACCAGATACCAATTCATCGATTTCTTCTTTACAAACTCCCCTCATTAATTCCGCCATCTCTTCACTCGTCAATGGCCGATTTTCAGCACTCCCAACAAACAGCATGCCTTCCAGGATATTGGAAGGGTTGACCCCAACGAACCCGCTGTCTTCGACTGCAGCTGACAAATCATCGACTGCATCTGTCTCCAAGTCTCCATTTTCGGCAACATTGAAAACAAGGTTTTCGTCAAATTCCTCGCTGAATTTTTCAATGTCAAACCCAGCATCTTCGTCGCTGAGAAAATCAGAATGTTCGTTCGCTGAATCGGTCATAGCCTAAGTTATAGAAAACCCGGGGATTCCCAAAAAGTTCAATTTTTCAGTCAACTCAAATACTTTGATTGGATTCTCCTTTTTCTCGATTGAGTGAGCAGCAGTCTAAAAGAATCGTTGGAACGAGCGAATCAATCTCCGCGGTTCGCAGTTCACTGAAAAACCCGTGTTCCCATCTTTCCGAAATCCACCTTAAGCAACGCTGCTGCCATTAAATCCCCTCTTTTCGTTTCATTTGCAGTTCAAATTGGATGAAGAACTGTCGAATTCATCAATGAACGAGCATTTTTGGGCTAGAATTGGACAAAGTCGTTTTTCCAATTCCCCGCTTTCACCCCAGAAATCTATGGCAAAGATCAGTGTCAAGAGATTCGTCGAGTTGCTCCAAAAGAGCAAACTGGTCCGTGACACGGTCCTACGCAATGCCCTGGTCCAACTCAAGAAGGAAAATCACGACAAACCCTTGGCTGACACGGACTTTGTCACACGGCGACTGACGGAAATGGACTTGGTCACGCCATGGCAATGTGAAAAACTGTTGGACCAAAAATACAAGGGATTTTTCCTGGGCAAATACAAAATCCTAAAGCACATCGGTACCGGAGGCATGAGCAGTGTTTACCTGGTCAAGCACTTGCAAATGCACCAGCGGCGGGCAATCAAAGTTTTACCGCGCAAGCGAGTTTCCGACAAAACTTACCTAGAGCGATTCTATATCGAAGCTCGTGTGTCAGCGGCCTTAGAACATCCAAATATCGTCCGAGCCATTGACGTCGATCACGACGAAGAAACCAACACCCATTACTTGATCATGGAATATGTGGATGGACAGGACATCGGAAAAATCATTAAAGAAAAGGGACCGATTCAACACCGTGAAGCGGCCAGTTTCATCGCGCAGGCAGCCGACGCACTGCAATTTGCCCATGACCAAGGCATAATCCACCGGGACGTCAAACCGGGTAATGTTCTGATAGACAACAACAATGAAGTCAAAATATTAGATATGGGACTGGCGTTGTTCCAAGAAGATGAATACTCGGTGACCCTTGAGTATAACGAGAAAGTTTTGGGAACTGCTGATTACCTGGCGCCCGAACAAGCAATGAACAGCCATAATGTCGACCACCGGGCTGACATCTATGGGCTGGGCTGCACCCTGTATTTCATGCTTGCCGGTCAACCCCCATTCAACGAAGGCTCCTTGGCCCAACGGATCGTCAAGCACCAAACCCAATCACCAGAACCCATCACCAACTATCGGAAAGATTGCCCGCTCGGTCTTCAAAGAATCTTGGGGCAAATGATGCACAAAGATCCCGAGAAGCGAATACAAAATTGCTCCGAAGTCTCGAGGCTTTGCCGCCATTGGTTGGCCGGTAAACCCATCAACCTCACAGCCAAGATTGACGCCACGACCGGGGGCGAACACCTGGGTGAGATCACCTTGACCCCTGGTGATTCAAATGTTTTGCACACTGAAATTCATCCCGAAAATCAAGAGGCTGGTGCACTTCAAGAAGAATCCTTAAAAACTTCGGCGGATGATACGATCGGAAAATCAGCTTCTCCCCCAACCCGTTCACCAAAATCAGCCATTCGACGTTCGGCAGTCTCTTTTTCCGATATCGTTGCCGGCTCAGAAGTCCATTCTTCGGCCAGCAACCCACAAGAACCGGGGGCAAAACCCAAACAAGCTGGAAACAAACGCACGATTGAAATCAGTCCGATACTCTTGCTAACCATTATTCTGATCTCTGTTTTCGCCTCGTCAGTTTTTACCGTCTTGGTTTTATACTGGCGGGATTTCCTAGGCGGCTAGCCGAAACCCGTCAGCCAACGGTCGGGTTTTCCAGCGATAAAAGACGCCCGAAATCAGATTCCCAGAGATTAATCTTCCCCCACCCTTTTTTGGCGAGTACATTCTGACCTCTCAATCCACTATTATCACGGAAAAACCTGACTTCCCGGGCTGGCTAGGCTTTAGTTTCATGGAATGCAAAAGGGTTTTATAATCAAGGAACCGAATTTCGATTCCAACTTGGAGAATGGCGTGCGTCTAATCAAATCAACTTCATTAATTGCCCTCCTGTTTTTGACAATTGTGAATATTGATTCTGTTTTTGCCCAAACGCAAAAACAGAGAATCGCTATCGATAACGTCCATTCCTTGATGACCGAAGCTGGGAACTTATACACACAAAAAAAATACAAAGAGTGTGTCGAAGCCATCAAAAAGGTTCAATCGGATATCGAAGTCCTCAGCGCCACGGGTAATCCCCAAATCATCCGTGCCCTGGGAAAACCTTACAACCAGCTCAAAAGAGCACACGCACTATTGGAACTCGAAGGGTACAGCTTGCCCGCTCTCAAGCCGCTTAACTCGCCAAAAGGAAATCCCGGGACACCAACCAATACAACGAGTTTCACAAAAACCGTTGCTCCGATGCTGGTTAGTAATTGCGGACGCTGCCATGTCAATCGAGCTCAAGGAAAATTCAGCATGGCGACTTTCCCCGCCTTAATGCAAGGACCTAATAATAACCGGGTCATCTTTCCCGGAGATGCCGTGGGAAGTCGAATTGTTGAAGTGATCGAGGATGGGGAAATGCCCCCCAATGGCAAAGTCAAAGCAGAGGACCTCGCCCTCCTGAAAAAGTGGATCGCCGAAGGCGCGAAATTTGATGGAGAGAACGTGGCCGCCCCACTTAACGACCTCGCAAAAGCGGCAAACCCCAGTGCAAATCCAATGGGTGAAGCAAAAGTGGTCAAGTCAACCGGCAAGGAAACAGTTAGCTTTGCACTCGAAATCGCTCCCGTCTTTATCCAAAACTGCAACGGCTGCCATTACGACATCCAGAACAATGCGCGGGGCGGCCTCAACCTCTCAACGTTCCGCCAAATTATTAGTGGTGGTGATTCGGGGCAAATGATCGTACCCGGTAAACCTGCTGAAAGCTTACTCGTCAAAAAGATTAAAGGCGAAATGGGAACGCGCATGCCAGCCGGTCGCGCTCCCCTGACGAGCGAGGTCATTGCCAAGATTGAAAAATGGATTGAAGAAGGCGCAACCTTCGATGCCAAAAGTGAGCGAGAGGATATTCGCCCCATTTACGAACTGGCAAAAGCAACTCACTCTTCCCACGAAGAATTAATGGCAGAACGGATGGTCGCGTCTCTACAAAATTGGAAGTTGTTCATGCCGGGTTCTACTGCCAACAAAATCGAACCCGACGATTTCGTGATTTTTGGGGACCTATCTGAGGCTGTCCTGAAAGACTATGTCAAAATTGCTGAAAAGGTTTCTCCGAAAATCCGTCGGACGTTTATGGGAAAAACCGGACCGATCGTCAAAGGCCGGGTGACGCTTTACCTGTTCAAACAGCGCTATGACTACAGCGAGTTTGGCAAAATGGTGGAAAAACGAGACATCTCCCGAAACCTGAAAGGCCATTTCCGCTACGACGTGATCAACGCTTACGGGGCAATGATCTTGCCCCGCGATGATAAAGACTATTCAGAAGAAGCGATGTTTGCCCAACAAATTGCCGGGGTCATGGTTGCCAGCATGGGAAAAAACACACCGACCTGGTTCGCAGAGGGGGCTGCCCGTGCCGCTGCTCATATGGTCGATCCCAAAGATCCTCGAATCACCGGTTGGAAAGAAAAATGGAATTCCGTTTATGCCAAGCTCCAAAAAGGCGACGAATTCGTCAAAGGACAACTTCCACCAGAAGATAGCGCACTGGCGTCATTTGTTTTTGTTCAAAATCTGATGAAGCAGAAAACCCCGTTTAACCGACTGGTCAAAGCCTTGCGAGAGGGCTATGACTTCGAAGAAGCCTTCAAAGTCATCTTCGGCGGTACCCCTTCTGAAGCCGCAAAAAAAATCATGGGCAAGGCTCGGTAAAATTCAAATGTCCTTGGCATTGGTTTTTTAGACACACACATTTTTGCAACAGGGGCAACCTTGCTCAGGGGAAATCACGGAATGATATTTGATTGTCACTTGGACTTGGCAATGAACGCGGTTCATTGGAACCGGGATTTAACCAAGTCACTCGCCGAAATTCGACAGCGAGAAGCCGGTTTGAAGGACAAGCTCGACCGGGGTAACGGTGTTGTTAATTTTGAAGAAATGCGGACTGCGGGAATCCGAATTTGCATCGCCACACAGTTGGGCCATTCCGTTTCCCAAAAAAGCCCATTACAAGGCTGGAACAGCCCGGAAATTGCCTGGGCACAGACCCAGGCACAATTGGCCTGGTACCGTGAAATGGAAAAACAAGGAGAGTTAACACAGATCCGTTCCCGGGAAGACCTGATTCAATTCCAGAGCGTTCCCTCCGACCACCCGGCAATTGGATTCATCCTGAGCTTAGAGGGAGCCGACTCCCTGGTTAACTTGGACTACCTTCACCGGGCCTACAACGACGGCTTGCGACTGGTCGGCCCCGCCCATTACGGGCCTGGACGATACGCAGCTGGGACCGGTGAAGACGGGGGCTTTACGCCACTCGGCCGGGCCCTCCTCAAAGAAATGTCATCCTTAAACCTGATCCTGGATGTTACTCACTTAACCGACCGAGGCTTCGAGGAAGCGCTGGATCAATATGAAGGCCCAATCATTGCCAGTCACCACAACTGTCGAATTTTTGTGGACCATCAAAGACAACTTTCGGACGACCAAATCCGAAAACTGGTAGACCGCGAATCGATCATCGGTGTTGCACTGGATGCCTGGATGCTCGTCCCCGGTTGGGTTCGCGGAAAGACAACTCCAGCAAGTTCAGGGGTTTCCCTGGAAGACGTTGTCAACAACATTGATCATGTCTGCCAAATTGCGGGCTCCGCGGACCACTCGGTACTGGGATCCGATTTGGATGGCGCTTTTGGAAACGAACAGACACCAATTGAAATCACATCCATGGGCAAGCTCAGCGGCCTGGGAGCGGCACTGACAAAACGAAACTACGAGCAGACAACGATCGGCAAAATCCTTTTCAAGAACGCCTATTCTTTCTTTGAAAAACATCTTACAAGCGAGACTTTTGAGCCGGTCGAGCAGTGTTCTTGATTTCCAGCGGTCCGCCCATTGCCGGGGTGACCTGAATCCCAAACCGGGCAAACACGGGATAGATCTCCTTCACGAGAAACTTTTGATGTTGCTCGTACAATTCTTCGAAACTGGCAGCTGAAATGGACCTCTGCGATCCACCGACCAGAATATGGCAAGCAACTCTTCCATCAGGGTTTTGAAAAAGCTGAAACAAAGCCTTGGCTTTCAGGCTGGACACCCTCAAACACAATGAAGTATCCAGGTGCTCGGTCAATGATAAAACCATGTGGGAACCACGACGTTCCCGAACCTCGTAGTGAAAGAGCTTGGTTTTGTTTTGAGGAGCCTGTCGTTGCCCGAACTTGTCCGCCCTGTTTTGTTTCTCCCGAATCAGTCGCAGAATCAAGTGCGGTTGTTCCACGGTACGGTTTAAGGGGCGTTGATCGTAACCCGTCAGGTTGCCGGAGACAAAATAGTTGGGTGAAACCTGGGGTGGAATGGCCGCCTGAATGTGTTCAAACAGCACGTGTTCATGGCCGAGAACCTCCAAAACCCCAGGCTTTCCAAATTTCAGCCAACGGGCCGGCAAATTGGAGGCCTTGAGCTGATCCTGCACCCGTTTCACCAAGGTTTTGATTGACTCTCCGTTGAACTGATCAGCCCAAGCCTTTGGATCCACGGTAATTTTTCCGTCACTCACTTTTAGTTGCAAAAGCTTAGACGTCGGCTCAGCCATTTGGGGCAAGTAACCGTTCACTTGAGTCAGCGCTTTGCCTATTTCAACCGGTATACCCGTGGTTTTCGGGGAAATAGTACGCTGCGCCCACGCCCTCCAGCGCTCTGCATCCAGCCCATGATCTTGATCAGTCAATTTCTTCAGCTGGTCTACAACTTGTTGCCTGCGCAGGGCGTCTCGGCAATGGCTCAACAACCAAATCAGGTAATTTCGATTATTCACTAGATCCCCTGAATCCACCAGGGCAATGAGTTCACGGTCTGTCTTGCGACTTTTTTCCTTGATCAATTTTTGCAATCTAGATCGCACCTCAACCCCAAATTGATCATTGCCAACGGCAAATCGAACCGCGTCTTTCCATTTTGCATAGTCAGTGTTCAGCTTGCGGGTGGCCGCCTGTCGCAACTCATATTTAGTTGACTCGAGATCCTCGAATTCATTCTTAAAAGTGTTTAACAGTTCACTATCCACCGGTGATAAAAGCTCCAAGACATAATCGCGTGTCACCGAATTGAATCGGGTTACTGGCGGCAAAAACCCGAACCTCTTCAAAACAGGAATCAAATGACTTTGAACAAAATCCGGATGGTTCTCACAAAACTCTTGAAACGAATTTGCCGAACCCGCAAACGCGGTGAGCCCTGTAACTTCCTGGACGGCAAAGTAATCTTCCCCTTGTAGGATTTGAAGAAAACCTGGGAGGTGACCACCATCGATCCGAATCCCAAATTGTCCGGGCGATTCTCCCTGAACCTCGATTCCACAACCATTACCGGTCGACTCCAGAAACTCTACGAGGTAGCTGTCAGGCCTGTTTTTCCTCACCCCGCCAATGTTCTGTTCACTTTTCTGGATCCTGCCACCAAAGTTCTGATTGGAAACATACTGGGTCCAAAATTCTCCCGAACTGTGTCCTCCACCCCCACCCCGGGCTTGACTTCGTATTTTACGAAAAGCCTCATCGGCTTCCGAGTAAGAACTTGGCAATTCAAATACGAGATGCTTACCTCTCCTTTTGAACTTCAGGAGCTTTGCAAGAGGGACCGCAATTTCATTGAGCACGCCGTTAGCCTGCCGGAGACCAAACTCCTTACCGGTTTGTCTCTGGGTTTTATTTTGGTTTTCAAACCCACCGTGGGTTCCTTGCGATTGGCGAACCGCACCTTTTTGCCTAGCCTTTTTAACCACCGGTTGAAAAACAGTTGGTGTCGAAATTATCGGTTTTCCAAATTTTTGGCTCGCCGCTTTCAGTTTACCTAAACCGGCAAAATCGACCGATGCGGCAAACAGAAGCACGCTACTCAAAACAACTTGTAAACCCAAACGAATTTTCAGATTCATACGAGGAACTCAAAACTGCAAACCCAAAAAGATCCCTCAAGATCGTTAACCCTAAAACTCCCGCACGACTCCCCTTACTTTACCCGATTCCGGTCTTTCGTCTCGAGAGGTGATCCCAAATACCCGCTCCGCCTAGGACCACCAAGTTTTTCACGCATTTGTTGACCTTTTTTGGATCTTTTGCCACTACCCGCAACGAATGCCAACGGATAAACTGAGTTTTTGTATTGCGACTCATTGCGAGTCCTAGTCACTTCAATTCCCGAGGTTAGTCATGTCTTACAGTGTGCGTATGAGCATTCTGGGAACTATTCTTCTAGTTGCCGTTTGCGCTTTAGGATGGGAATACGGCGTCGTCATTCGCAGTTTTAATGGTGCCCAGGCAAAGTTAAACAAATTGTCAGACGAAAACATCGCCAAAGCGGCCGATGAGGCCTTGACCATGGCCGATGTTAAGCAGGTCCTCAGTCAACCACCAAGCGAAATTAAAACATTTTCTCCCCGTCAGAAAAAAGGCGATGACGACAAAACCATGCGGGGCATGATGTTTGAACGTCATGATCAATACAACTTTCATCATGTCCTGTGGTGGAAACCGCCGGAAAGGTTGATCGTGGTCTACAAAAGACTTCTCAAATCGGAAGAAGAACTCAAACAAGACATCGAATCGTTTGATGATCAGGAATGGATTTTTATCGCAGTCCATTCGAACATGGATGTTCCTGAATCGGCTCGAAGCGCAGTCTCCAAGGATGCGGTGAACCCTGGTGATTTCCCTTCCGCTCCCGGTGGTGGAAGTGCCCCCGGAGCTCCCGGCGGTAAAGGACCCGGCGGCAGAGGACCCGGCGGCAAAGGACCCGGCGGCAAAGGAGGCGGCAAAGGAGGCGGCAAAGGCGGTCCTGGGGGTGGAGGTGCACCTCGTGATCCCGAAGCAATCTTTAAAGAAAACGACAAAGACAAGGATGGAAAACTGACCGGCGACGAGATCCCGACCGGGATGAGCCGGTTTGTGGATCGGATCGACGAAGACAAAGATGGTTCAATCTCCCTAGCTGAAATGAAAGCCGCGATGGAAAGGTTTTCGAAACAGGGTAAAAAAGGACCTGGTGGACGCGGACCTGGTGGAAACCAACCTGGTGGAAAAAGACCTGGTGGAAAAAACACCCGTCCCGCTTTAGAAAAAAACGAGAGCAGTGAGGGTGGCAAAGAAAGTGCTCAACCCGGCAAATTCCCTGCAGAAAAAATCGACGCCAAGCCTGCCGAAAAAAAATCAGAGAAATCAAATTAACGGCGGTCGGCAGTCAAAAACAACTTTTGAATCCTCAGAAACATCTTCTCTAGGCGGCATTTTGCCGCCTTTTTTATTGGTTTTTCTAACTAGCCGTTCTCCAAAATCAGACAATCGTACGGAGAACGCTGAAAACCAGAGCCTACACTCATCATTCGTGGAATAGAATGCAGTGATCTCACGAGGGAATTATGATCACTGAAATGCAACAAAAAATGGGCGGGTGGATTGTCGAACTCGTTGCCCCTGCGCTGATCATGATGATGACCGGGAGTCTTACCTTTTTCCTAGTAGAAATTTTCTATTACGGAGATTTTCCAATGCGGGTGAAATGGGTTCTTGCCCTTTTCGTGTTTGCCTCGGTTCTTGTTAGCCGAATTTCGATCATGGAAGGGTACGAACGATCTGTCGCCTACGGACTGGTACTCGGCGGCGCGACCGTGTTTGTCTTGACAAGGCTCTCCGAGGTTTCCCTGTTTCTGAGTTTCCTATTGATCGCGGTGATCTGGTGGTTCAACAGTAAATTGACTTGGGACTGTACAGTCATCGATAACACCAAGGACAGTACCGATCGGGGCCTACTCTCGAGGCTTCGATGGGATAACCAAACCGACAAAACCGCAGTAGACCAAGCGGCGGATGCTGACAAAACCCTGGGAACGTCTACCGAAAATCCTGAGAAAACGGACTCCTGGACACAACGGCTCTTCGCCAAGAAAAACATACCCAACACACCCGGTGTGTGGGTCCTTATCCTCTCTCTGGCAGCGTTTCCCATCTTTGGTTTTGGACAAGGTCTTCTCAATGATGACCTCCGTCGGCAACATGCGTTTTTGTATTTTTGCGTCTACCTGGTAGGTGGACTGGGGCTTTTGGTGACGACCGCTCTGGTTGGCCTACAACGATACCTGCAGCGTCGCAATGCAACCATGCCCAATTCCGTAGCCATTTCATGGGTTCTCTGTGGAAGCCTCATGATCGGAGCCATTCTGATTGTCGCCTGGTTCTTACCAAGGCCCAGTACTGAATATTCGATTGCTGAAAATCCATTCAAGCTTGAAACCAAAAGCCGCTTGCCGACCAGCCCAACCCCCATTTTAAATGAAGGAAAGGAGGATGGCCGCAACGATCCGCAAAACCCTTCTTCAAACCCCACCTCTAACTCAGGAAAATCCAACTCAGGAAAATCCAACTCAGGAAAATCCA
>JAZABE010000691.1:0-3031 GCA_036137535.1 Planctomycetota bacterium
AGCTGGTTCCCGCAGCTAGGGTGGACAAAGTCACCGAACAAATCTCGACTGGTTTCGAGCTGCAGCAAAAAAATAATCGGGATTGTTTTGCCAAGGTCAGAAATGGGCTGGCAGGAGATGGCTGTGACTGGAATCAAGCCGAGTTCGTCCGTGCGGAATACGAAATCACAAAAGAGAAAGAATTCTCTGCAGCGCGGCATGTTACGGTGACCCTCTCTGCTGGTGCCCAGACTTATAAATTTGTCATGCGGGATTGCATGTTGACTAAGGGTCGCTGGTTCACTTTTGAAGAGATTTTCGATCCCAAGCCCGCAGTCACGCAAGACCGGGTGCGTACTTCAAAAGCTAAATCCGAAGGAAGTCACCACGACCATGATCATGGCGCGGAAAGTGACCACGGTCATAGTGAAGCTGGGAAAAAAATCAGTCCAAGCCAACCCCGTGTTGAAAAGGTTGGTCAAAAGCAAAAGCTCAAGAAACTGAGTGCAGAGGAAGCCACGCGACTATTGGCGGGTGAGATTGGGCGTTGGAAAGTTACCGGCAAGAACATGCCCGTGGGCGGCGACGTGGAACCTTTTGACTTTGTGATGGAGTCTGGTTGGATGGTAAAGGGCAAATCCCTAGAGATCACTTTTAGTCCATTGATCAATGGGGAGAGGGTCCCCTTTGTCAGCCACAGGGAATATGACCCTCAGGAGGGCGTCTTCATTTGGCGCACCAAAGGCGAAGGGTTTCCTGAGACTTCCGGCCGAGACCAATACGATCCAGCAACCAAAACCTACCAGGGGAGGTATATTCACCCCGACGGCGCCAAGGAAACCAAGACGTGTGAGTTGATCAGCAAAGACAAAATGCTGGTCACAAGTCAGTTCGAGGTTGATGGCACGGTTGTTTTTTCCCGCGAAGGCGTTTTTACACGGTTGCCTGATTCCGGAGATAAAGCCAAAAAGTGAACAAGGTTTTTCCGCTGAATCCTCATCCTGATGAACGCCCAATGACATTCAAGCGGCGGCAGAAATCGCCACTCCCAAAAAGTTTTCAAATCGTTTTCAGAACACAGGAGAACCGGGGAGAATGGTGGAGCAAGAAATGCAAAAAGCCCCGATAACTCGAGGCTTGATGGCGGTTCAGTACACCTCACTGGATTCGAACCAGTAACCTTCGGTTTCGTAGACCGATGCTCTATCCAGTTGAGCTAGAGGTGCTTGGTGAGAGCAAATGATACCCACTGGTTTTTTGAGGCACAGTTCGGCCCATTCCGGGGTGCATTCGCGAGATCAACACCCCAATTGTAACAAATCGGAAGCGGACGAAAAGGGAATGCGATTTTCATTCAAGATGGCTTGGGCGGTCAACCAGTTCAAATTCGAAGGTTTTTGTCTGGAGAATTTCGTTTTCCAGTTGCTTGTATTCAATGAAGTACCGGTATTTTCCGGGCGGAAATCCCTGGGTTTGAATCCGCTGTTGCATTGACAGAGATTCACCTGCTGAAATCGTGGGTTTCGTCCGACTGATCACCCTCGCCGAGTCCTTCAAGCCAGTCCTCCGGTAATCGATCAGGTGGCAGAGATTGGGACACGTTGAGCTTCCTTTCCTCGGGATCAACCGTCAGACGTCAAAATCTAATTGGCATGTTTTCAGTTCGTACCGTTTCCAGTATCAGTCATACTGGTACCATGAGAGAATGAACTTTATAGGAATTTAGCAACGAACCAACCCGGGGAACACCCGTTTTTCAACAACTCGCGTGATCGTTGTTTGACGGTTTGGCCTGAATTGGCAAAACTAAGGGAAGGTTCGTCATTCAATATCGATTACAACCCTGCCCAAGATTGCATTGCAAAACAGGAGCGTCTGGTTTTGTTTTCCGGAAAAGAATACATGTACCTCTTCTTGTTGGGGGCCGCGCTTTTGCTTGGTTCGTTGGCCGTGTCTGGGTTGCGGCGATTCGGGATCACCAAACCATCGAGGTTCAGGGGCTGGGCAACGGTCTCTCTGATTCTGATGAGCGTCAGTGGGATGGTTCTGGGAATGGTGGTTGGAGCGAATTCCGATTTTGGGAGCTGGCTGATTGCCTGGTTTAACCCCAGGTTGCCGGAACAGGATTTCCAGGTTTCTTTTGGAGCCCTTGGTGGCGGATTGCTGGGTATGTTCGTGGGCGCGTTAGTGGGCGGGCTGGTTCAGTGGGCTCGCTTCAAAGAAAAGGCAGGTTAAACCTGCTCCCGATTCTTCGCCGTCCTGCCATCCTTGCCCAACTTCGGGTTTTGAAAAAATTCCCTGGTAATTCCGGGAAAAGTTGCCGGAATAGGGCGGCTTCCGGGGTTTTCCAGGTGTTTTTGTGATCGATCCGGACAGTATGATAGTGTCATCGGAGAAGATCGCCGAAAGCCTATAATGAGGATTTGGGAATTTGCCCAATCAGCTCACAGGGTGGTTTTCCAAAGACTGAGTGGATTTCAAACAAACGAGTGGATGTCCCAAGGGAAGAGTGGTTTATGATCAACCGAAGAAACGTGTTGCAGGGCATGATAGCCGGAAGTGCCGCTTGGGGATCTCCTTTTTGGGGCAGCAAGCTTGAAGCAAACGACGGCAAGGCTTTGCTTACTGCCAATGCCTCCCCGAAACGGATTATCTTTTTTCTCCAAAACCAGGGATTTGATCCGAAGACCTGCATTCCAGAGGGAATGAAAAGTAGCGGATCGTTGGCAAAGGTCAAGCTTCCCGAGCCCGTCAGTGCACTGGAACCTTACAAGGAGCGTTTGCACATTATCAATGGATTGCACGGTACGCACACCAGTCCTTCCCACAGCGCCTTTTTCGGCGCCCTCGGGGGCTACCGCGGAAGTGATGGTGTGCCACCCGCTGGACCCACGATCGACTACGAGCTGAGCAAAGTCTTGCCACAGACGTTACTACCCCATCTTTGCATCGGCATGGATTCGCTTGAGAACATGAAGACCAAGCCGACGATCGCGACGTTATCGGCCAGTGGCGCCGGGCAGCCGATCTTCATGCATTCCAACCCAAACCA
>JAZABE010000692.1:0-2169 GCA_036137535.1 Planctomycetota bacterium
CAGCCTGGCAACAACGGCCATCACGGTTTTGATCTAAGACACATCATCGACAAGGCTGCCCCGTGTTGACAGAAAATCACTGTTTTTACGAGTACCCGAGGCGGGACTTGAACCCGCACGACCGTAAGGTCACAGGATTTTAAATCCTGAGCGTCTGCCAATTCCGCCACTCGGGCAAAGTGAAGAAACCGATCTGAAAAAGGCGTCCCCCCAATTATAGCCGGATGCCCGATTCTGGATAGACGATTCAAACTCCATCGAAAAAACGTTTCCGCTACCAGCAACCACCCGGAAGCCAACCCAATGGTTCCCCAAGCCACAAACCACCCAGGCAACGAGACAAAAGACCGGTGGCTCAATCCTGCGCAAGAAACGCTTTCAGTTTCTGTTTGACCAGCGTTGCCGTCTCACTGGATGGAAACACCATCACCGTTATTTTCTCGTCTTTGCTGATCACCAGTTGAACCGCGTAACTGTAAGTCGTCCGGCGAACTCGACCCTGATCACCCTGAGCAGTATGCGCCTGTTTTTTCGTGCGAACATGCTTGATCCGAGTTCGCTGGATCACCCGGCTCCTGTTAAACCAGGGAAGCGGTCCATGCAAAACACGGACCTCCGAACCTTCAATTTCAACCCGGGTTCGATTAAACATCTTGCAAATGCCGTGGTAGAAAATCAGAATGCCACCGAATGTAAAACCATAGCGAAACACCTGTGCCCCCCAACCCGGAACCAAAGGAACCAAAAGAGAAGGCAGCCAAGTTGCCAGGACACCGGCAACTAACATGAACGGGGCACCCCGATCCCACCAACTAAACTCCAGGTTTTGACCGCGTGAAAGTTCCTGGATCAAAACTCCCGGAGGCAACTCTGATCTCAAAATCGCCGGCGCGAACAAACGTTTTGAATGAGAATCCTGGGAATCGTTGCGAACCCGGACAGCCTTTACAGGAAAACGCCCAATGACCTGGCTTTCGATCTTCCCCCAGCAGAGCTCAACTTCCGGAAGCTCGTTTTCGAGATCACCAGGCGACTGCCGATTCGCTTCCTCCCAAGACATCGTCACACTGAATCCTTTTTCGATTTCCAGGCAGCCAACCACTTCCAATTCGTCCGCCGGGTATTGATTGGAAGACGGGATTCGCAAAACCAGCGACTGCGACAGTGCAGACAAATCAACCGGTTGGCTAAAACTGATGCGGAAGTCGATGTTGCCATGAAATTCACCCCCGCAACAATTCAGCCGGATTTCGGAAACCGACACGTCAACATTTTGCCCGGCCCAGAAAACAGTCGATTTCATTTCGTTTCTCGTAAAGCAGAAGAAAGCAAGCTCTAGCTGCGATCGTGTGCAACATCAATGTTGTCCAACTGGAACTTGCTCTGCTCAACAACAAACCAGAAAACGTAAATACCGAGCGTCACGCAACACAAGATCATGCCTTTGAGCGTGACCATCAGGTTCTCACCACCCGTGCCAGAAAAGTCCCCCGAGTACCGTTGCCGACTGGGCGACGTAACCTTCGTGTTGCCGTACAGAAACTTGAACAAGTCAACCTGCAGCCAAAAAGAATAAAGACCTAACGTCACCACGGACAAGATGTAACCCACGACAAAGGTCCCCAGTAACTGACCACCGCGGCCTTCGAAACTAGGCTGCAATGCTCCATGACCCTGAACGTTCACTTTAGTGTTGTTTAATCCCCATCGAATCAATGAACAGTAAAACCAAGGGAAATAAAACCCAAAGGTGATCAGCGTTAACAGAATCCCCAAGACAACATTCACAAACAATTCTCCACCAGAGCCCCCAAAACTCAAATGGACGGTTCGACCATCACCAGTCTTTCCCGCAGTGTGATTGATAAAAAATTTAAGCTGGTTGACCACGAAAAATGGACCGTACAAACCCAACGTGACCGCCGTCAAAAGGTAGCCCACGAGATAGGTGACAAAAAATTCGCCGCCCTTCCCCTGGAAATCAAAAGAGACCTTTTTTCCATTGGAAAAACCCAACTTGATTTTCTGAGTCCACCACTTCTGAAAACGACAAACAAACCAGGGGCCATAGAGGCCAAACGTGATAATCAACAATACAAAAGTTATACCCAGCTCTGCAAACAATGCGCCCCCGGTGCCAATAAACTTGAAACGACAGGGCATCGAATA
>JAZABE010000693.1:0-1187 GCA_036137535.1 Planctomycetota bacterium
TCCCCGACCCTGTCCGGGCGGCTCCGAGCCCACGTCGTGTTCTTCAGCGACTTTAAGTAACAGTCCATTGACGGCCGCAGGTCGGCTCAGCTCAAAGGAAGCATCCGGCGCCAAATCGGGTTTTTTACCGGTCTCGTCTTGGTTGCTGCCGGTTGACGTCTTGGCTGTCGTTTTCCACTCTGGCGGGAACCAGGCGATTGGCAGTTTGCGAGTCGCGATTCGGACGGAAATGTTTGAGTTCCGGGGTTTCATCCAAACCCAGAAGAAAGAACGGAATCCAAGTAACCGAGCGGCTTCCTCAACAATTGGCTGCCGTTGAACTCGAATCACCGTTCCCCGAATACGATAAAAGTCGACTCGATAGTCATCTGGAGTTTCTAGAAAGGCATTAAGTAAGGTGGCTGTGTCCAGCGTTTGTGCATTTGACCACCGTTTGATATCGCTACTATCCAATTCATAGAAGTTACGAAGAACATGCCCTGTTGTGTCAATGTCCTTGCTGGAAATCGGCTCGTAATCAATGAAAAATCTTAACTGACTGTCGCCAATGCCCGCGATTTCCAGCATTTGGCGGGCTGTTGTGGAATTGGCCATTGAGAACGGGATGATGCGGTCGCTGAGTCGATCCTCTTGCCAGGGAAGCGAACCTAATTCTTAAGGTTGTGCCAATGCGGTGTGACTCGTGACATTACCAAAGATAAGATAAAGCAACGGGAAGATTGTACGTTGAAGAGGCTTAAGCATTGTCGGATGATTCCTCTCCGTCTTTTGCTGTTGCTTCCATTTGGTTGATTAAAATAGCTTCCTGCTTGGATTCTTCTGGCTTGTCAGCTTTGACTTCAGGAAGATCCTCGGTAGCCAATTTTCCCAGGGACTCCAAGACGGAAGGGCCGATTTCGTCATCATTTAACAGAGACAGTTGGTTTCCCACTGAATTGCGATTTGACCGTTTCCTTGAATCGTCGTTATTCCAAATACTTGCCACATAGACACCGCCACTAACGGAGATAGCGATGATGATCGGAATGGCGATAATAGCCCAACTAGGAAAAGAGTCTTCAGAAGCTTTTTCTTTGGCCACGCTTTCGAGACGTTGTCCCTTGAACCAATCAAAGTTTTTGGCGAGGAGTAAGGGGGACGAGTGCATTTTCCCATCGCTACCTGGGTGGGCCCACGATTTGAAGAAG
>JAZABE010000694.1:0-3747 GCA_036137535.1 Planctomycetota bacterium
CAACCACATCCTTTTTTGATGTCATCCGTTCCAACTCGTCCCGGGTATCATCACGGCTTTTTTTCAGAACCTCCAGTTGTTTTTGCAAATTTTCGCGTTCGATCTGGTGTTGTGACAATTGCTTTGAGACCGCGGTATGCTCGCTCAACAATTGATCAACCCTCGAATCCCACACGCTTACCTGCTCCGAAAGTTTTTTCACTGAAGCAGTTGATTTTTCAATGGAAACTTCCAAGTCAAGCAACTTCTGCCTAAGGGACCGAAGCTCACTTCGCCTCGAAATCAAACTCATCTCGGTCGCCGGTGGCCCCATGACAACGGAGCCATCGGGCTCAACCATCTCACCCTGCAATGTTGCGTAACGAATCTGCTTTGAAACTTCACTTCGTATCCGAAAGGCATCCCGAATCGAATGCACGATCCAGACATTTCCCAACAAAAAACCCACCAACTCCCGGAACTTGGAATCACCAGTGACCACCTGATCTGCTCGCCCAACAACGCCAGCCCGACCACTTAGATCCACATTGTATACCGGCCCATTTTTCGGCAAATCGTCGAGCCTAAAGATCCCAACCCGTCCTGCAATTTTAGGTTCATTCACCTTCAGCCATTCCGAAAGGGCAGCGCCATCACAAACGACAAACTGAGACCACTCACCGAGAATCGCATCAATCAAGGTCGCATGCTGAACCTGCATTTGAATCAAATCGGCGACCAACCCGTGAACATCACCGAACGGCCCGGTTGGATCGGATCGAGAACACTCCAGGACGTGCTTGGCACCGGATTGAACGCCGTCAAATCTTTTCTCCAGTTCTTCGATAACTTTTGCGCGTTGAACTGTTCCACTTTTTTCGGATTTAAGTTCCTGCAATTCCTCGGTTAACACCGCTAGACGATTCTGCGATTGCTTCAATTCTTCACGTGCACCCGCTAACGCATCGTCTTTTGCCGCAGTTTCATCCTCTAGCTTTTTTTCAGCGGATTCTACCGTCGACAACTCAACGGCAACTTGCTGAATTTCCGAAGTCACCCCATCCAAAACTCCCTGAGTCCGCTCTGAGGATTTCTTTAACGAGTTAAACTCGGTTTCCAATTCAAATGATCTTCGTTGCTGGTCTGCCCACTTCTTCTCCAGGGCGACCTGCTCCTCGGCCAACCGCGACTCGGACTGCCTGTCTGCTGCCAGCGACTCTTCCAGAGCCGATAGCTGACTCTCAATATCAGCAAAACGCTTTTGCTGTTCTGCCAGCTTTCCATTAACCGATTCGAGCTCAGCCTGAAACTCTGATCGTGAACCCGTCAAACTCTGAACCTTAGCTTCAAGCTCCTTAAGCTGGTCAGACACCAAGAGCTGACGCTCTTCAATTTCGTGTAAACGCTGACCTTCAGAGTCACTGGTGTGCTCAAGCCGGGCAATCGCCTCACGGACCTTTGATGCCTGGCTCTCCAGCTCCAACAACGTATCACTAAACCGGTTGACCTGATCCTGCAACTGACCCAGTTCTGACTCACCCTCGCCAAGCTCAGCTTCCGAGGACGACAATTTTTCCGCAAGATCCTGCTCTTCGGCTGCAAAGACACTCAGCGACTCAGACGAAGATTTCCAGTCAATAAACGACAATTCAATCCGAAGTTGCCGAAGCCGATCGGAGTGCTCCTTGTACTTCGAAGCCTTTGAAGCCTGGGCCTTGACACTGCGATAACGACTCCCCACTTCTTCTACGATATCCGAAAGCCTTAACAAGTTCTGCTCAACGCGAGCCAAACGTCGCTGTGCCTCCACTTTCTTTGCCTTAAAACGGCTGATCCCGGCCGCCTCCTCGAAAATGGCGCGTCGGTCCTTGGGAGAAGCCTGCAAGAGGCGATCCACTTTACCCTGTTCAATCAGAGAATAGGCATCTGTCCCGATTCCCGTTCCACGAAAAAGATCCTTGATATCCTTAAGCCGACAAGCATTACCATTAATCAGGTACTCACCCTCGCCACTGCGAAAGACACGGCGGGTAACATGAATCTCTTCAGAGTCATACTCCAATCGGCCGTCGCTATTATCAAGGACAATCGTCGCCTCAGCAGTGTTACCAGGGCGACGACCATTTCCCGAACCGGCACCTTTAAAGATGACATCCGACATGTCTTTGCCACGCAAACTTTTGGCGCTCTGTTCACCCAGCACCCATTTGATCGCGTCAACAACGTTAGACTTGCCAGAACCATTAGGTCCGACGACAACCGTGATTCCAGCAGGAAAGTCAAACCGAGTTTTGTCGGCAAAACTCTTAAAACCGACAATCTCTAAGGCTTTTAGCATTTTTTGAAGCTAACGGAAAATCCAACATGCGACCAATACATCTAACGCCACCAACCAGTCATCTTGCCCAAAAAGGTCTTTTTCGTCTGGGGAGACTCTGCGAAATACCCAACCGGAGTTGCGTTTTCGTTTTTCCGGCTGGCTTCCCTGCCTCCACGAAACATACGCGGAACTGGCCCCACAACATATGCTGAAGAAGCTTCCTCTTCACCATCAGGATCGTTCCGTCGTGGTTTCGGTGTTGCATTGATAACCAACTTGGAATTCAACATATTAGAAGACTTTGCTTGCTGGAAAATGTCAAGGATCTCACCGTAATCCAGATCCATCTTAACCAATGTTTCCACAACATCTGCAACCTGATTTGAACAGACAATCGTTTTGTCGCCATCTCGTCGTGTAAACCGGGTCGCTTTCACCTTTCCGTCACCAATCGACCGGATAGTCATACCGGCATCAACAATCAAAAACGAATCACCGACCGTCTGACTCTCTCCAAACAAAGCGATTTCAGCGCGCTTATATTTAGAAAAGTGAATCACCGGGAAACTCTCGCTTGGGACAATGTGAAAATAAAAATCATCAGGGCGAACCGAACTTTCGTAGACCGAGTTAACAGGCGAACGCACCTTCAAAGCCTGAAAAGCACCAAAACGAGTTTCAACACTCCTCATATTCAAAAGCTCGGACAACTGCATTCCTGCCTCCACGTCATCCATCGACGCCAAAGCGGTCATCGCATGCCACCGAAATGCCGGCTCGACTTTAGCAGCAGCCCCAAGTTCACGAATGGATTCTGGAATCTCCATATAAGCCAACGCCATCGCTGCATTAAACCTCACCTCAGCATCTGACGACTCCAATGCTTCCAACAGGATTGGTTTTGCAGGCTGCCCAATGGCCTCCAACCGCAAAGACGCCCTCTTAGAAGTTGTCGACTCAAAAAGCTGCTGCTTAAGCAGCCCCAAACGACCCATCAATTCCGAGGAAGATTCCCGGTACTTAATACTGCGAACAACCTCGAGATAACGAGCCAAGTTTTGCTTGTACTTTCTGGGTATTGCCAATTCAATATGCTTATCATTCTTCGGAGTTGCTGCACCAATTCGACCCCCATTATCAATCACATGGAATCGCTGGTTAATCGCTCGGGCGATCGTCGCAGTCACCTTCACTGAATGATTTTCAGCCGAAACCACCAATCCCAACGGACGGTCATACTTCGCAACGCCCGTTCCCAGGACACGTCCCCGCACCTGATTGGTTGGGTCCCCTTTTTCGTAAACGGAATCCGCAATAATAGACCCCTTCACCGTTCCCAAGATGTGCCCCTGCAGAACCTGCCCACCCATGGCTTCCATCTGTCGCAAGCGAGTTTCCATCAGGAAACCACCACGCAAGCTCTTGGTTTCGCTACGGGGAAGCGTCCT
>JAZABE010000695.1:0-2410 GCA_036137535.1 Planctomycetota bacterium
CGCGGTTGCCAAACAAACGGTGGAAAATTTGCCACCGCTGAAAGTTCTGATTGCCGAAGACAACCTGTTAAATCAGCGTTTAGTTGAAGCTCTTTTCTCCCAGCGTGGGCATGCAATCCAAGTTGCCGGTGATGGTGCGGAAGCGGTTCGTTTGGTAAGCCGCCAGAACTTTGATCTGATTTTAATGGACGTTCAAATGCCAAATTTGGATGGTATCGAAGCGACCCGAGCGATCCGCCAACTCAGTAAGGAAAAAGAACGAAATACGCTGATTGTTGCATTAACCGCGCATGCGGGAGAAAGTGATCGCAAGCGATGTCTTGAAGCTGGTATGGACAGTTACCTGGCTAAACCCCTGCGGCTTGACGAATTGATGACCGAGGTGAAAAACCTCCTTCAACAGGTCGGGCTGATTTCTCGACCCGGGAAAGCCGAGCTGTCGGTTGAACCGGCTCCCAACGATACCAGCAATCCAAACGGGGTGATCGATTGGCAACAGGCTCTTCGACAAGCGGATAATGACGTTGGATTGCTTAATGAGTTGGTCGCAATCTTTAGACAAGAGTCGCCACGAGTGCTGGATGCCATTGAACAGTCCATACAAGAAGGCGACCGAAAAATGATGAGTATTAAGTCACACCATCTCGGGGGATCGTTTCGGGTGTTTGCCTGCCATGAAGCTCAGGCTGCCGCAATGCGATTGGAGACGTTGAGCCCGGAGGTTGCTGCCGAGCCCGTTTTCAAAGCATTGAAAATAGAATATGGCCGAGTGATTGAGGCCTTGAATCAAATTCCATTGGGCGACGTAACAGATTCTCATACCAATGAATCTTGAAGTGGGAAGACTCCCGGTGTTTCAATGGCTGTGGTCAACAGGCCGGCCGTTTGTCGAGTGTTGACGGCTGCCTCCAGGCTTCACGAATTTTTTAATGATTCAATTTCAGCTTGGGCTTTGGCGATTTGATTTTCAACGTCTAGAATTTCTCCCGGTTCATCTGCTTGTTCTTTGACGCCGGCCAGCTGCTGTTGCAGCTTGATCATTTTTTTCCGCAGGACTTCGAGTCTTTTTTTAGCTTTGCGATCCATAAACTAGTTTTCTCAATTAGGGGAAAATGACAACCAAAAAGCACAAGGGGTTTGATTTTCCCCTTTGCATGCGCTATTGTAGTGTTAGCGGTGGAAATATCTTTAGTCTGCCGGTGCCCTTTTCTTTTGTGAGCAAATTCATGCGTTATTCATTTCGGTTGGCAGAACTCTTGGGGCACGTCCCCGATCCCCGAAAACGACCCGGGACGATTAAATCTATTGTTGAGTATACTGGCCTGGACCGCCACCAAGTAGCTGCTTTACTGAAAAACGAGGTCAAGTACATACCACTTAAGGCGCTTTCGCGGCTTTGCGATTTCCTGATCGAACACGGTCATTGTTCGGCCGACAAGCTCCCTGGCGCCCTTTTTTCGATTGAACCTGAGAATTTTTGGGAATTGTTAGCCCGCCGGAATCGATTGCAACTGAGCCTGGGGGTCCGCCACGAGGTCGAACAGGATTCACCGGATCAGTGTTACGTGGTAGCGTCAGATTCTGTTTTACTTGGAGAGATCCTCAACGGGGTAACAACCTTGGGCGGGACCGCGCATTTCAAAGAATCGGGGATGATGAATACCGAAGGTTCCTCCAACCACGTGCCTCGACCAGAACACGTGAAGCAATCTTTAGTTTGGAGTCCTGGGCAGGCCGAACCGGAAGAAGTGATAGACCGAGCTCGGTCGGTTTACGACGATTTTTCAGAGTCGAGTAGCGACAAGGCGTTGGTTTGTATTGGAAGTACCAAAAGCAATCCAGTGGTTGAGTTGGTTCTGGCCTCAGCATTCGGCTGTGATCCTTATGAGACACAAGACAACGTTGAAAAAGCATCCGACCGCAAGGTTCCATTTTTCCTGCGTTACCGTGACCAGGATCCGCAACCGGCTTCTTGCGTGGGTGGGACCCAGCTGAGTCAATCGGAAAAAGCTGAATTCCCCGGGATTTACTACGAGGATTCCAGTGGTAAGTGGACCCATGTCTCGTGGGACGGGCCCGGTCAGGATGCAGCGTTTGTGTTTTATATCCATCGTGAATCTCATGGTCGATTGGAGATGACTCTTGGGGGGTTCTCGGGCCGCGGGACCCGGTTGCTTGCGAATACCCTGGCCAGGCGAGGAGAAGATTTCTGGCCGCCCGTTTATGAAGGGCAGGGCATTCAGGTGGGCGCCTACATTATCCAGTACACGCTTCCTGCGAACCAGCATGAGATCAAGGATATCTTGAGAACTGATTTGACTGGAGACATGAATGTCATTCCAATTTCCGGTGACGCGATTGATCGACGCATGATCATTTGAAATCGCCTTATTGGATGCCGGTAATGAGG
>JAZABE010000696.1:0-2856 GCA_036137535.1 Planctomycetota bacterium
TGAAGGTCAACGAATGGGGTGTTTTTAAAGAAGCGACTGGCGAGTACCTGTGCGGGGCCCGCGAGAAGGAAGTTTACGCTGCGGTCGGTCTCCCCTGGTTTCCCCCGGAGATCCGCGAAGCCCGTAGAGAGTTTGACTGGGCCGCTCAGGGTGAACTTCCTGATTTGGTCACCGAGGCAGATTTGCAGGGTGATTTGCATATGCACACAACTGCAACTGATGGTCAGGCAACCCTGGTTGAAATGATTGCTGCGGCGCAAAGCCGTGGACATCGGTATATCGCGATCACTGACCATTCTCAAAGAGTCTCGATGGCCAATGGTCTCGACGAAAAAAGGTTACTGGAACAATGGTCCGAAATTGAAGACATCAATGAAAGTGGCGCCTTCGAGATTCAGGTTCTCAAAGGAATCGAATGTGACATCCTGGAGCAAGGAGGAATGGACTTGTCGGATGAAGTTTTGTCTCGGGCGGACTGGGTACTGGGAGCAATTCATTACGGACAAAACCAGCCATCAAGGCAAATCACGGATCGGATTCTGGGTGCCATAGAGAATCCCTACGTGGATTGCATTGCCCACCCCACTGGGAGGCTAATCAATAAACGGGAAGCTTATGAAGTGATGATGGATGAGGTTTTTGGGGCAGCCCAGCAGCACGGGACCTTGCTTGAACTCAATGCGAACCCCGCCCGGTTGGACTTGAACGATGTTTTGTGTGCTACGGCCAAAATGCACGGCATTCCGGTAGTGATTAACACGGATGCTCACAGTGTGAAAGGGCTTAATGTGCTTAAGTTTGGCATTCAGCAGGCCAGGCGGGGAGGGCTTTCGGCAAAGGAGGTGGCCAATGCCGGGACCTTCGAACAGCTGCAAAAAATGAGATCATTAAGACCGAGGGCTTGAATTGAAAAACGCCTTAAAACGGGTGCAACCGGTGGAAACCGCTTCAATCGGGAAACTTTACCGCTGACTGCTCGATAAAACCTACAGAAATTTGGCTGAATCCGGCGATTGATTGGCTTTGGGCTTTTGGTTATCTTTTAGAGTCTGAATCTTTTCGCGAAACTTATAAATATTCCCACTAATCAGGAGAAATGGACGTATGTCGAAGAGACAACAACGCCGTAAATTTGTCAAAAGCACAGCCGCACTCGGTGTCGGTTTTTGGGCTGCTGGCGGTGTTTCGGCAAAGGCAAGTAATTCAGCACTTGAAGAAGTCCGCTTTGGATGCGTTGGTGTCGGCGGTAAAGGTTCAAGTGATTCGGGTGATGCAAACAAATATGGCAAAGTGGTCGCGATTTGTGATATCGATGATAAGACCATGGGCAAAGCCAAAAGCCGATTTGACAACCCTCGAACCTACAACGATTACCGCGACATGATCGCAAAAGAGTCAAAAAATATTGACGCGATCACCGTGAGTACTCCTGATCACAACCACGCAATGGCTTCTGCTCTGGGAATGCGAGAAGGGCTTCACTGCTTTACGCAGAAACCCCTGACGCACTCAATCTACGAAGCTCGTTTGCTTGGCAGGATCGCCAAGGAAAAGAAATTGGTTACCCAAATGGGAAACCAGGGAACAGCCGGTAACTGCCTGCGAGCGTCGGCCGCATTGGTCAAGTCTGGCATCATTGGCGATTTGAAAGAAGCTCATATCTGGTCTAACCGACCGGTTTGGCCGCAAGGGGATTTCAAACCCAAGCAGCAACCGGTTCCGGGTCATGTGCACTGGGACCAGTGGATTGGGCCAGCCAAAAAGCATTATTTCTCAAATGAAATCCACGATTTCAAGTGGAGAGGTTTCTGGGATTGGGGAACCGGTGCTCTAGGTGACATGGCGTGTCATACCTTGAACATGTCTTACTGGGCTTGTGACCTGAAGTTTCCAACTTCGGTCCAGGCAAAATCGCCAGGACACAACGGGTACACTTATCCTGGCTGGTCGGTAATTGATTTTGCCTTCCCAGCAACGTCTGATCGCGGTCCTGTCAAAATGGTTTGGTACGATGGCAAGAAGAAACCACCAGCAGCGGTTATGGCTGGTGCCCCATCGAATCCTGGTTCAGGCGCCATGCTGATTGGTACCAAAGGTAAGTACTTCTCACCTGGTGATTACGGTGGGGATAATAACAATACGGGAACCATTGTCGATGGCAAGTTTACGAACTGGCGAGACTGTGGGCGAGCCAGTTACAAGCGATCCAAGGGTCACTTTGTCGAGTTCGTGGACGCGATCAAGGCCAACAAGCCTGAAGACGCAGCTTCCAATTTCCCGAACTATGCGGGCCCTCTCACCGAAACCATTTTGCTGGGCAACCTCGCGGTTTACGCAAATGGACCCAAGGTCGAATGGGACGCCAAGAATTTGAAGATTACCAACCTGTCTTCGTTTGAAGGTGACATGGGTTCCAAGTTGCAGGAAATCGTGAAGCACACCTACCACAACGGTTACAAGCTGGAAGGCTAGAGAGGTCTCAACGGTTTTCATCTTGAATTGATTAAGCCTCGGGCTCATGGCTCGGGGCTTTTTTTTGGGCTGATTTCTATCGTGAAGCTTTCGATCTTTCCATTTTTAGACGAAATTTTTCGAGATGCTTTGGAGTGTTTTTCAACTCTTTTGCGAGATCCAACAAAAGCGCCAGAGAGGAATAAGGATAGGGGAGTCAGGGAAAACCCGGTTTTGCGGAGTTTTTTCGATTTTCGGCTGGAATTTGCGTGCCGGGGCAAATTTGACCCTGTCCCCCCTGTCATTTATCATGAGGGTACCTTTTCTTTGATGGACATTCGTCCAGCCTTACCAGTAAGCCGGACCTGTACTCAGGATGAATACAGTGGGTTTGGCTTGCGAAAG
>JAZABE010000697.1:0-1804 GCA_036137535.1 Planctomycetota bacterium
TGGAGGATATTGGCAAGGTCGTCATTGGACACCGAGTGAAACGAGGGGATTCATCGGTTAACGGTTACGATGCAGTGGTGATGACTGTTCAAAAGCAGCCGGATGTGGATACGCGACGACTGACGGAAGAAATCAAAATTGCCCTGGATTCGATCAAAAAAACACTACCGCCTGATGTGCGCTTGGAGATTACTTACCAACAACGAGAATTTATCGATTACAGCGTTAAAAACGTGGTTGATGCGATTCGTGATGGCTTCCTGTTTGTGGTTGTGATCCTGGTGGTTTTTCTTCTCAATGTGCGGACGACGGTGATTACGTTAACCGCAATTCCTCTTTCGTTACTCACGACATTTCTCGTGTTTCGCTGGTTTGGATTGACGATTAATGTGATGACCCTCGGTGGCATTGCGGTTGCGCTTGGAGAGTTGGTTGATGACGCGATTGTTGACGTCGAAAATATTTACAAACGGCTTAAACAGAATCGGAATGTGGGCAAGCCGCAATCCCGGTTGCAAGTTATTTTCGAGGCTAGTAGTGAGGTCAGGTTGGCCATCATGAATAGCACCATTATTGTCGTTATGGTTTTTGTTCCCCTGTTTGCATTGGCAGGTGTTGAGGGGAGGCTGTTTGCTTCGCTGGGCGTTGCCTATATCGTTTCTATTCTTGCCTCAACCTTGGTTTCGTTGACGGTGACGCCCGTGTTAGCCTATTACTTGCTGGGGAACTACAGCAAGGTGCGAAAGCATCAGGATCCATTCGTCTTGTGTTGGTTGAAAAAACTTGTCACGCCGTTGATCCAACTCAGTCTGAGCCGCAGTGGCTTTATCTTGATTTTGTTTGTGACTGTTTTTTTAGTGTTGCTGTCTGTGGTGCGGGTAGCCCGCATGGGAAAAGATTTTTTGCCTCCCTTTGATGAAGGGTCTGCCCAGGCAAACCTGTTTCTGCCTGCGGGAGCCTCGCTGGAAGCTTCTGCCCAAGTTAGTGAAATCGCAACTGGAAAACTGCAGAAGTTAATGAAATCCAAAGATAACCCAGATGGACTTATTGTCTGGTTGACTTGCCGTTCTGGTCGTGCCGAAGAAGACGAGCATGTGATGGGTGTGAATGGTACGGAAATCACAATGTCATTGAATCCGGACCATAAGATTTCCCAAGATGACCGAAAAAAATTGTTACAGGATGCTTTGGATGGAATTCCAGGGGCAGAACTGGAACTTGAGCAGCCCGTTGCCCACTTGATTAACCACATGATCTCCGGTGTCGCCGCAGAAATTGGCATTAAGATTTACGGTGATGACTTGTTGCAGCTGCGGATGAAGGCCGAGAAAGTGCGTGATCTACTGCGAACCCTGGATGGACTGGCCAACCCGGTGATTGAGCAGCAGCAAATGGTCCCCCAGTTGAAATTGGAAATAGATCCCATAGGCCTAGCCAAGTATGGATTGACGACAGAGCAGGTTTACCGAATGGTTGAAACCGCGATGCAGGGCCGGGTAGTCGGCCGAATCCTCGATGGTGAAAAACAGTTTGACCTTCTGGTTAGGTATCAAGAGGACCACCGGACCGATCTGGATAACCTTGATCGCATGCCCGTTGAAACGCCAGTGGGAATGCGACTGCCACTTTCCGAGGTAGCCTCGATAACCGTTGCGACGGGTCCGAACACGATTAAACGGGAAAATGCCCGGCGACGGATCATTGTGAGAGTAAACACGATTGACCGTGATCTGGTTTCAGCCGTGGAAGACATTCAGGCAAAGCTGGCTGCTGAATTCAAACTGCCGGCGGATTATTACTATGA
>JAZABE010000698.1:0-1696 GCA_036137535.1 Planctomycetota bacterium
TTGTCAGCTTCCACCCCAGCCTTGGATCGGTCGTGGCCAAAGAAGTCGGTGCCCCCGAAGGCCTGCCTCCCTATTTTTCCCTGCCGCGCATGTCGCGATCAGGTGGCCCCAATTTTCTTGGAGCCAAGTACGCTCCCTTTGTGGTTTCCAATGACCCCAACTCAAAGGGGTTCCGAGTTCGGGATGTCGCTTTGCCGAGCGGAATTGACGGGCACCTGTTTGGGAGTCGAAAAGAAATCCGGAAATCCGTTGACAAGATGATTCGGATCCGAGACGAAGCCTCCGGCGACCCCACGTTAGCGTTCGATGAGTTTTACGATCAGGGTTTCAAGTTGATCAGCAGCCCGGAGGCCCAAGCAGCATTTGACATTGAACGCGAAGAAGAATCGGTCCGGAACCGATTTGGGCGAAACGCTTTTGGCCAAAGAGCGCTGCTAGCAAGACGCCTCGTACAGGCCGGGGTGCCATTCATCACGCTTTACGAAGGGGGTTGGGACCACCATGTCGATATCTTCCCGGCACTCAACAAACGTCTCCCCGCCTTTGAATCGAGTATCGCAGCTTTAATCGCCGACCTGGAAGAACAGGGAATGCTGGACCGAACTCTGGTCGTCGTCCTAGGTGAATTCGGCAGGACCCCCAAAATCAATGACCGAAAAGGACGAGATCATTGGTCGAACGCAATGAGCGTGATGTTCGCCGGTGGAGGCGTCCAAGGGGGACAAGCGATCGGCGCAACCGACAAACAGGGCTACTCCGCCGTGGAAAATGTTTTGGCTCCAGAAAATTTTGTCTCCACGATTTATGAAAAACTGGGAATTGACCCCGGACAGATGTTGCGACATCCAGATGGAAGGCCGATTCACCTGGTCCGTGATCCGAAACCCATCAAAGAGTTGATGGCTTGAGCGAAACCCAGTCACTTCTGAATTCTACAAGTGCCCTCAGCCGAGTTGAAGCAATCTCGCGGTTTCCCCAAAAACCGGAAAGATCGCTGCAACAACGTTCTTACCCGAACGCCCACTTAATCCCGTTGGTTCTTTTGAGCGTTTTCAATTCACAGGTGATCGTCAGAACGGTGATTGGGATCGCTTGCTTGTTCTGGCCGGTCAGCTGCCTACAAGCCAAGCCGACACTGACCGGTTTTGCACCCCGGTCGGCTCAAATCGGTGCGATCACTGAAATCACTGCTCAAGGGACGTTCGCAAAATGGCCGGTGAAAATTTGGGTAAATCGGCCCGGGCTGGAAATCAAACTCGGCTCTCCAGGCAAGCTTTCGATAAAAACCTCAAAGACCACGCTTCCCGGGATTTACTGGATTCGATTTCTCGATGACACTGGAGCCTCCCAAGCGGTCCCCTTGATCCTTGATTCTCTTCAAACCGTAATTGCGACCGAACCCAACGAATCCCTCAAACAGCCACAGCCAATCAGCCTTCCTGCCAATGTTTCTGGCGTGTTGGAAAAAGGAGGCGATGTTGACTGTTACCGGGTTCAATGCAACAAGGGGCAAGTCCTCGTGGCAAGGATGGTCGCCAATCCGCTGTTTGGCACCTCCATGGACGGGGTTCTTCAAATCTGTAACGAGCGTGGTTTTGTATTGGACCAAAATGATGATCGTCATGGAATCGATCCTTGTCTCTCTCTGAAAATCCCCCGAGACGGCAGCTATTACATTAGGACCTTCGCGTTTCCA